>JBJEPV010000123.1:0-8919 GCA_051881415.1 Candidatus Fimenecus sp. | reverse complement strand
ATATGAAAATGGATATTACGCTTGCGGCATATCTGTTGAACCCTTCGGCAAAGGAATATGATTTGCACCGCCTTTTGCAAGAGTATTCTCCCGTTACCAACGCCGCCGAAACCGAAGAAGAATTGCTTTCGGACTGTGCAAATCTGCATTCGCTTTGCGACAAATTGACGGTGCGGTTGGAGCAAAACGAGCAAATGTCGCTTTTGGAAACCGTTGAAATCCCGCTCGCCGAAGTACTCGCGTCTATGGAGCAAATCGGCGTGTTGGTCGATAAAGCGGGGATTGAGCGGTTTAATGAAATGCTGACAGGGAAAATTGCCGAACTGCAAAGCCGTATTTACAATTTGGCAGGGGAAGAGTTTAACATCAATTCCCCGAAACAACTCGGTGAAATTCTGTTTGTAAAACTGCAAATTCCTACCAAAAAGAAAACCAAAACGGGCTTTTCCACCAATGCTGAGGTTTTGGAAGGCTTAGCTGACGAATACGAAATTGTCCGCTGTATTCTGGATTATCGCACCTTGGCAAAGTTGAAATCCACCTATTGCGAAGGGCTGTTAAAGGTCATTGCAGACGATGGGCGCATTCATTCCTGCTTTAATCAAACCGAAACTCGAACGGGGCGTATTTCTTCGACAGAGCCGAATTTGCAAAATATCCCCGTGCGGCAGGAATTGGGACGCGAAATGCGCAAATTTTTCAAAGCCGCAGACGGCAATTTGCTTGTGGACGCGGATTATTCACAAATTGAATTGCGCGTGCTTGCCGATATCGCAAACGACCAAGCGATGATAGACGCATTTAACAAAGATACAGATATTCATACCGTCACCGCGTCACAGGTGTTCCATATGCCGGAAGCGTTGGTTACCCCCTTAATGCGAAGCCGTGCAAAGGCGGTGAATTTCGGCATTGTGTACGGAATCGGGGCATTTTCTTTGAGTAAGGATATCGGCGTAACACGCGCAGAGGCTGACCGTTACATCAAAGATTATTTGCATTTGTATGCGGGTGTTGACCGCTATATGAAAGAGGTTGTGGAGCAGGCCAAAAAAGACGGATATGTAAAAACGCTGTTTGCGCGCCGTCGCTATTTGCCGGAACTCGCCTCCTCAAACGGTATGCTCCGTTCCTTCGGAGAACGCGTGGCACGCAATATGCCGATACAGGGCACGGCGGCGGATATTATTAAAATTGCGATGATTCGCGTATACCGTCGCTTAAAAGAAGAAAATATGCAAGCAAAATTAATTTTGCAGGTGCACGATGAATTGATTGTGGAAGCGCCCGAAGCCGAGGCGCAAAAGGCAGCGCAAATCGTTTCCGAGGAAATGGAAAACGCCTGCAAAATGAAGGTGCGCTTAAAGAGCGATGCTAATATCGGCAAAACTTGGTATGATGCGAAAGGCTGAACTATGAAATCCATTTATTTTATTTGCACAGGCAATACTTGCAGAAGCCCAATGGCAGAGGGATTATTTCGCCTGTATCTTCATAAAATGCATATGGAATTTATCACCGTAAAAAGCGCGGGCTTGGCGGCTTGCAGTGGGGACCCGCCGACACAGAATGCCGTAAAAGCCGCAAAAGCACTCGGTGCAGATATTTCCGAACACCGCGCGAATGCGCTGACGCCGTATGATTTTACGGATAACGCCTATTTTGTCTGTATGACGGACTCCCATGCGTCGGTGCTGCGTGCATATGTACCTGCCGAACGGCAGATGGTTTTGGACGTGCCCGACCCGTTTATGGGCGACGAAACGGTTTACACAGCGTGCGCCCGGGCAATTTTTGAAAAAATGCCTTCGGTTTTTCGCTTTGTATTCGGCATTGACGCGATTGTCAAAATGCAGAAAGAACAAGTTGAAGGCATTGTCCGTATTGAAAAGGAATGTTTTGCGCACCCGTGGACAGAACAAGGCATCCGCGAAGAACTTGAAAATCCGACAGCGCGATTTTTTGCGGCAATCAAGGACGGCGAAGTGGTCGGCTATATCGGCGCCAATAACATTGCAGGTGAAGTCTATATTACCAATGTTGCGGTGTTGCCTGCCAACCGACAACAGGGGATTGGCGCATTGCTTTTGTCTGTGCTTTTATCGGTTTCCCGGCAGGAAAACGCGCAGTTTGTGTCCTTAGAGGTTCGTGAAAGTAATCAAGCGGCAATTTTGCTTTATGAAAAATGCGGCTTTGCGGCGGTCGGAAAACGCAAACACTTTTACCGCGACCCCGAGGAGGACGCGTTGATATATACAAAATATTTTAACCAAAGAAACGAGGATACAAAATGAAAGAATTGTTTTTGCAAAATATCCCCGCAAGTATCGCAGTATTGGGTTTGGTCGGCTATTTTTTCGGTATGGCGATTGTGTTTATCGTCAGTCCGATTAAAAATGCCGAAAGTTTTTCGGTTAAACCCGTCGACAATGCCGGCAAAACGGAAATTCGCGTGTATTACGGCGGCATTTCGTTTGCGCTCGGCGCGTTTTTGCTCTATTTAACCTTAAAACTCGGCACGCCTGTCTATTCGTTGGTCGGCGGTTTATATTTTTCAACCACGGTTTTCATAACCAGAACCATCTTTTTGTGTGTGGATAAAGGCTGGAAATGCCCATATACAAAACTTGCTATTCCCGCCGAAGGATTTTTTGTGGTTGCGCTTTGGATTTGCTACATATTGTCTAAGGCGCTGTATTAAGAAAAGGAGAAACTGTTATGCCGTTTATCAATGTAAAAGTATCCGAAAAAGTAACCGACAGCCAAGCTGAGACCGTCAAAACCGAACTCGGCAAGGCAATTTCGCTGTTGCCCGGGAAAAGTGAAGGGTATTTGATGGTGAATATCGAGGACGGTTGCCGTTTGTATTTCCAGGGCAATCAAGCCGCGCCCACGGCGATGTGCGAGGTGAGTGTGTATGGGTCAGCCCCACGCAATGCGTGCGAGGTGCTGACCGCCGAAATATGCAGGATTTTGGAAAGTGCGCTTTCCGTGCCGCAAAATCGCACCTATGTGAAATTCTCGTTTATAGATACTTGGGGCTATGACGGGTATCTATTTTAATCCACATTTGCATAAAATCACCCCTAAATCCGCGGATTTAGGGGTGAAACTTTATTTTGCGTTTGCTATCGCACGATTTACGCGTTCGCGCGTTTCTAAAATCCATTTTGCCCCGTGCGGATATTCCGAGAACGTAATCGGTTTCTCTAAACCGTCCTCTAAAACGGCAAGCGTCTTTTCTCTGCCGATTTTGCTTTCCAAAAGTTTTAAAGCAAGCATATCCTGAAACGCATCATAAAACACATTTAATCGCAGGGAGTTGTACGGCGTACCGTCTTTTGCGGGGTAGACCACAAAACTGTCACCCGAATAAAACGCACCGCCCGCGTCCGTGACTTTGTACGGGTCAATTAAGCCTTTGGAGTACTGCAGAAAATAGAAATTATACCCCCAGTGCAAAAAGCCCTTTACATCAAATTTGTAAAGCTGTACGCCTAAAATGCGGTTGCGTGCAGACGGCATGGCAAAAAAACGGTTGGAAACATATTTGTTCCCTTGTGAACAGCAATAGTAAGTCCACAATTCCGGCACTTTGCCGATAAACGGCGCAATACGGTTGCTTGCGGGTATAGGCGTTTCCACTAACCCTTTTTCGTATAATTTGAAATCAGATAGCGCGTCGATGATTGTTACATCGGTAAAATATTCGTGCACAATTTTACTTGCTTTTTTATAGGGGCGCAACATCCCTTTATTCGGCTCATCGGAAATGTGGAAAAAGCATTTTTCTCGAATCCCTTTTTCATCAATAAACTGTAAAATTGCTTTTGCAAACTGCTCTAAAAAGCGCTTGTAAGGCTTTCCTGCGGCGCGGGTTTTCCAACCGAAAATCTGTACGGGCACGCCGTCTTTTTGCGCTATGATTTTCGGCGCGTGGCGTGCGCCCCATTGAGTAAACAAATGTGACATTTCGTAGTATTCAATCCCGCAACGGTCACACATCGAGAGCCATTTTTCCAAATTGTCAAAACCGAAAGAATACCTGTTTTTGCCCATTACCGTTACATCGACTAACTGCACGGTTGGACGCTCACCACCCACTTTCGTGTCAAGAGGCGGTGTAAACAACGGCGTTAAAACACAATTCATACCGTATTCAGTTGCGCGGCGCAAAAAGTTTTCCGTGATGCGCCAATATTCATCCGAAAAGACTTCCACGCCGTAATATTCCGAAAGGCAGTCGGAGTGAAACCAATTTGTATAAATTAGATCCTGCTTCGGCAAGATATCGTCAAGCACTTCCACAGTTAACTGCAATGCTGTTTCGTTACCGTCGGCGCATACGGTAATTTGTATCTCGTGCTGTCCGACGGGCAAATCCGCATCGGCTTGTATTTCCGCCCAAACGGTGTTTAACCCGTTATACTCTGCCGTAAAATTACCCGCCAACGGCAAAAGCAAATCGGGGTATGCGGCCTTATCCTTTGCTATGTAATAATCATCGGCATCCTTTGGAGCATTGGTGCCTGCCGGTATCATTTTTACATAGAAAAAGTGTAATGCATTTTGCAGGGAAGACACAACAGAAAAAGAAATCGTTTCGCCTTTTTTTGCTTCCACTGCAAATTGAAAGGATTTTTTTTCATTTTTAAACATCGAGAATGCGGTAAATTCCGTCTCAATCGCATCGGTTTCAGGGAAAATCTTTTCCAAAGAAGAACAAAGAAAAGCTCTGCGCGAATTTGCCAAAACAGCCACCTCATTTTGTGTTTTGAGAATATTTTACAAAAAATCACGCAATTTGTAAAGGCATATGTTCGTTTGTGTGCTTGTAAATTGACGAAAATGGTGGTAAAATACCAAATTGTGAAATTCTGTGTGAAGGTGAATAGTTTGAAGTGTAGAGAAAATTTACGAAATATTGCCATTATTGCGCACGTTGACCACGGCAAAACAACGCTTGTGGACGAGCTTTTGAAGCAAAGCGGTATTTTCCGTTCCAATGAAGTCGTGCAGGAGCGCGTGATGGACTCCAACGATTTGGAACGCGAGCGCGGCATCACGATTTTATCGAAAAATACATCTGTACATTATAAAGATGTAAAAATCAATATTGTTGATACCCCCGGCCACGCGGATTTCGGCGGCGAGGTGGAGCGTATTTTGACGATGGTAGACGGTGTTCTACTGCTGGTTGACGCGTTTGAGGGCTGTATGCCGCAAACCCGCTTTGTGCTACGCAAGGCGTTGGCGCTCGAAAAGAAAGTCATTGTCGTTGTCAACAAAATCGACCGCCCCGGTGCACGCCCTGTGGAAGTGGTTGACGAGGTTTTGGACTTGTTTATCGAACTCGGTGCAACCGAGGATCAAATTGATTTCCCCGTGGTGTACGCCTCGGCAAAGGATGGATATTCTTCCTTAGACCCCACTGTACGCGAAGGGGATATGCGCCCGTTGTTTGACTCTATTCTCGAAAATATTGAGTCGCCCGAGGGCGATATTGACGCGCCGTTGCAGGTATTGTTTTCGAGCCTTGATTATGACGATTATATCGGGCGTATCGGTATCGGTCGTGTAGAACGCGGCCGAATTCACCGCAACGATATGGTTGTACTTTGCAAAACCGACGGTACGCGTGAAAATGTGAAAATTTCCAGACTGTATCAGTTCGAGGGATTAAAGCGTGTGGAAGTGGAAGAGGCTGCAGTCGGGGATTTGATTTGTGTTTCAGGTATTGCCGACTTGAATATCGGCGAGACAATTTGCGCGCCTGAATGTGTGGAGCCTTTGCCGTTTGTCAAGATTGATGAGCCGACCATTTCGATGAACTTTATGGTCAATGACAGCCCCTTTGCCGGGCAGGACGGTAAATATGTGACATCACGCAATATTCGTGACCGTTTGTTTAAAGAAGTGGAGACCAATGTCAGTATGCGTGTGGAGGAAACCGATTCCACCGATTGCTTTAAGGTTTCGGGGCGCGGGGAACTGCATCTTTCCATTTTGATTGAAACCATGCGCCGTGAAAATTACGAATTCCAGGTTTCCCGACCGGAAGTGATTACCAAAACCGAGAACGGCAAACTGTTGGAGCCGATTGAATTGCTGATTGTGGAAGTCCCTGAGGAATATGTCGGCGCGGTGATGCAAAAAATAGGTTCAAGACGCGGCGAACTTGAAAATATGGGTACGCGTGACGGCGGCTCGACGCATTTGGAATTCCGTATTCCCGCGCGTGGGCTTATCGGCTATCGTTCAGAGTTTATGACAGACACCAACGGTAACGGCATTATGAATAATCTGTTTGCAGGATACGAGCCGTATAAAGGCGATATTCAAACGCGCGAGCGCGGCTCGATTGTTGTCCATGAAACAGGCGAAACGAGTGCATACGGTCTGTTCAATACGCAAGACCGCGGCAGACTGTTTGTCGGCCCGGGCGTACCTGTGTATGAAGGGATGATTGTCGGTGAGTGCGCAAAAAATGAAGATATTGTCTGCAACGTTTGCAAGCAAAAGCATCTGACGAACACCCGCGCTTCCGGCTCAGATGATGCGCTTCGCTTGGTGCCGCATACGGTACTGAGCCTGGAACAGTCTATGGAGTTTATTAAGGAAGACGAATTGGTGGAAATTACGCCGCACAACATTCGGCTTCGTAAAAAGATTTTGTCCAAAGAACAGAGAATGAAGGATTGGGCAAAACGGAAATAAGGTGAACAGAATTGGTCATTGATTTTCATATCCACGCGTTTCCCGACGCGGTCGCCGAAAAGGCGATTCCCGCGTTGTCAAAATGTTCGGGCGGTGTTGTGCCCGCATATAACGGGAAAATATCTTCTTTGAAAACCGCTTTGCAAAAAAGCGGCGCGGATTTGGGGGTTGTGCTGAACATTTCCACCAATCCGAAGCAGCAAAAAAAGGTGAATGATTTTGCCATTTCGCTTGTCGGCGATAACACGCTCATTCCGTTTGGCAGTGTGCACCCCGACAGCCCCGACGCCCTCGATGAATTAGAGCGTTTAAAAGCGGCAGGCATCAAAGGCATTAAACTGCACCCCGACTATCAGCATTTTTTTGTGGATGAGAAGCGTATGTTCCCAATTTATGAAAAAATTGCGGAATTGGGGCTGATTACCGTGTTCCATGCAGGGGTGGATATCGGCTATCCCGAGCCGGTGCATTGTACGCCGCAACGTCTGTTAAGCGTTTTGGATTTGTTCGGTGACGCGCCTGTTGTGGCGGCGCATTTCGGCGGATATCTTTTGTGGGAGGATGTGCTTGAAGATTTGTGCGGTACGAAGGTGTATTTGGATACGGCGTTTTCGTATGGCAAAATGCCGCCGGAGTATATTAAAAAAATCCTTGCCGCGCACAGCGTGGACCGTATCCTTTTGGGCAGCGATATGCCTTGGAGCACAGCGGAAAACGAAGTGCGGCTGATACAGTCTTTGGATTTGTCGGCAGAGGACACCGAAAAAATTCTGTGTAATAACGCCAAAAGACTGCTGCATATTTAGTTGCTTTTGCCCTCTTGACCGTTTTGCGTTAAGAGGGTATAATTTTATATAATCGCTTTAATAGGTAAAAGTTTTAAAGCAACATAACACAAAAGCGCAAAAGTGCGTGGGAGGAATTATGGAGAAAACAGTGATTTGGATTACCATAGCCGTTTACATAGTGGCATTGGTCATCATCGGTGTCGTTTCGGGCAGAAAGTCCAAAAGTATTGCGGACTTTACCGTCGGCGGACGAAACGCGGGGGCGTGGCTGTCTGCTTTGTCTTACGGCACGGCGTATTTCTCGGCAGTGATGTTTGTCGGGTATGCCGGCAAAACAGGGCTTAGTTTTGGGCTTTGGGGCATTCTTGCGGGTATCGGTAACGCGGTGTTCGGTTCCTTGCTTGCGTGGGCAGTACTTGCGCGCAGAACGCGCGATGTTTCGGCGCGTTTAAAGTTGAAAACCATGCCTGAGTATTTTGAAAAACGCTATAACAGTACCGCCATGCGCGTATTTGCGGCGGCTGTAATTTTCCTGTTCCTTGTGCCGTATTCCGCATCGGTTTACAGCGGGCTTGCGAGTGTGGCAGATGTGCTTCTCGGCATCAACGACACCGTATTTTTAATCATTATTGCGCTGCTCGCCATTTTGCTTGTGACCTTCGGCGGCTATCTTGTGCAGGCGCGTGCGGATTTTGTACAGGGCATTGTGATGATGGTCGGCGTTACACTTCTCTTGGTCTTTGTTGTCCGCTGTGACAAGGTCGGCGGTATAGAAGGACTTGCCGCGTACGCCAACTCTGAGGCGGGACTTCCGACGCTGAACGCTTCGCAATGGGTTTCGTTAATGGCAACTGTTTTGATGACGAGCTTCGGCACTTGGGGCTTGCCGCAGATGGTGCAAAAATATTTCGGCATTAAAGACGATAAACAGGCAAAGCGCGGGATAGTGATTTCCACGGTGTTTGCATTCTTGATTGCGGGCGGCGGCTATTTTATCGGTTCTCTGTGCCACATGTATTACACAGTCGGCGTAAATATGCCTGCGGCAGACTACATCGTGCCGAATATGCTGAAAGATTCGTCGTTGCCGACAGTGCTGTTAGGCATTATCATTGTGCTTTTGCTTTCGGCTTCGGTTTCAACGCTTTGCTCCATTACGCTTTCGGCAGGCAGTGCGCTGAGCATCGATTTGGTGTCGGTGAAAGTGAAAAAAGATATGACGGACAAGCAGAAAAGTATGCTCACTAAAATTTTCTGTATTCTGTTTATCATTCTGTCTTATGTTGTGGCAAACACCAAAACGCCGATTTTGGATATGATGAGCTATTCGTGGGGGATTATTTCCGGTTCTTTCTTAGCCCCGTATGTTTTGGCGCTCTATTACAAGGGCTTAAACAAATACGGTGCTTGGGCG
>JBJEPV010000122.1:0-8922 GCA_051881415.1 Candidatus Fimenecus sp. | reverse complement strand
AGTTCCACCAATTTTTTATCTTCGTTGAGTCGTACCGACATAAGTTTTCTCCTTTTTCGTTGTATTGTGTAATTTGTATGCGGTCACAGCATGGTGCCGGGCGAAAAAATAATGAGCCGCAATCCGCCGCCGAAGGGAAAAGTGCTGATATAAAGGGTAGACGAAAATATTTTCAGAAGTGTTTTCCCGTTGCGCTTCAACCTTGAAAATCCGTTTCTGTTTGTAGGATATAAAACCGCCGAAAGAAATTCTTTCGGCGGGGTTGCTTTTTTTATCAGGTGTTTTTCATAACCACCGTGTCTACACAGTCGCCGACATGCTCGCAGGCGTCTGCACAGTCTTCCATTTTTTCGTAAATCTCGCGCCACGAAATAATTTCAAGCACATCATTTGTATGGGTGCGAATTTTGCGCATAGCCTCCAAATACATTCCGTCGCATTCTTCTTCAAAATGATTCATTTCCACAATCATTTCGTGCAGTTTGGCGGGCTTTTTAAAGTTGCCGAATTCCGCAAGCATTTTTTTCATCAACGCGCAACTGCCGACGAGTTTTTCCGCAAAGGCGACGGCTTCGGGCAAGACAGATGCGATTTGGTAGGTGTAAAAGCATTGCAAAATTTCCTCAATGCGGTCGGTCACATCGTCAATATTTTGGCTGATGAGCGCCAAATCCTCGCGGTCAATCGGTGTGACAAAGGCTTTGGCGAGCGCGGCGGACATTTCGTGCTTTTTGGTGTCGCCGGCGTGCTCATAGTGATGCATTTCTTTGAGCATTGTCGAAATGTTGTTTGCGTCATAGCCTTTCAAGCATTCCACAAGGTAGTTTGCCGCCGTGCAGGCATCCTCCGAAGCGCTGACAAAGTTTTCAAAATAGAAACGGTCTTGCTTGTTTTTCATTTTTTTATCCTTTCTTTTCACATCAGAACAGGTGAATAAAGAGTTTGGTCATCAAAAATCCAATCAGCCCGCAACCGGGGAAGGTGAGTACCCAAGTGAGCATCATTTCTTTCACGACGGAAAAATTTATCGCGGAAATACGCTTGACTGCGCCCACGCCCATAATGGCGGTGGTTTTGGCGTGTGTCGTCGAAACGGGAATGCCGAATACCGAACTGATCAGCAACGAAATCGAAGCGGCAATATCCGCCGAAAAGCCTTGATATTTCTCTAATTTTACCATATCCATACCGACGGATTTGATTATCTTTTTCCCGCCGATTGAGGTGCCCAACGCCATGACGGCAGAGCACAACAGCATCAGCCACGTGGGCATTTGCACCGCCGCGCCCGAGCTTTGCCCGTTGATTAAAAACAGGCTTAACAAAATGACACCCATAAATTTTTGCCCGTCCTGTGCGCCGTGCATAAAACTCATACACGCCGCGCCGAAAATTTGTGCCCAGCGAAACAGCCCTTCGGTTTTTCTGCGCTCAATATTTCGAAACAGCAAAACCACGATTTTGCACACAATATACCCCAATACAAAGCCGAGTATGACGGAAATCACCAGCCCGTACAACACCTTGACCCATTCACTGCCGTTGACGCCGTCCAAGCCGCCGTGCAGTGCAATCGCGCCGCCTGTAAGCCCCGCAATGAGCGCGTGGCTTTCGCTGGTGGGAATGCCGAACTTCCACGCGAGCGTTGCCCAAACCACAATCGCAAACAGCGCGCCGCTTAAAGCGACGATTGCCTCGTGTGAATTGTCACCGAAATCCACCATTTTCGTAATGGTTTCGGCAACCGTGGCGTTGAACATACTCATTAAATATACGCCCAAGAAGTTAAATACCGCCGCCATCATAATGGCACCTCTGGCGGACATACACCGTGTAACCACACAGGTTGCAATGGCGTTCGGCGCGTCTGTCCAGCCGTTGACAAGGATAACGCCGAGCGTTAATAACACTGCCAAAGCCAACAGCGGATTGGCGGTTACTGCCTGCCAAAAATATTGGAATGTTAAATCCATACGGTTCCTCCGCGAAGCAACATATTTTGCAAAACGCATACAAAAGTATTATAGTGGAAATCACAGACGCGGTCAAGAAGTTTCCGAAAACTTTATGAATTTCTCGGGAGTTGACAATCGTGTCTAATCGTGATAGACTTTGTTATATACTATTGTAATGATATTACGCAAAGAAGGTTGATTCTATGAAAAACATCACGTACAAACTCGGCGAGGTGGAGTCGCGCTTCGCGGACATCGTTTGGGAACACGCACCGCTGCGTTCGCGTGAGCTGGTTGCGCTTTGCGAGGAAGAGCTGAATTGGAAAAAGTCCACCACCTACACGGTGCTCAAAAAACTGTGCGTGCGCGGCTTTTTTGAAAATGAAAAGGGTACGGTGCGCGTGGTGACCACCAAGGCGGAATATGAGGCCATGCAGAGCGAGCAGTTTGTCGAGGAAAACTTCCAAGGCTCTTTGCCGGCGTTTGTTGCCGCGTTTACCGCACGCAAACCGCTTTCGCAAAAGGAAATTGACGAGATTCAGCAAATGATTGATGCCGCAAAAGAATAATCGGTCGCTGTGGGGGAATTTGCGGTGGAAGTTTTTTTACAAAATCTAATGCATTTGAGTTTTACGGCAAGTTTTTTGATGCTTGCCGTTTTTGCCCTGCGGCCGATTTTGAAACGCGCGCCGAAATGGATTACCTGTCTTTTGTGGGCGGTGGTTGCTTTGCGGCTTTTGTGTCCGTTTTCTTTGGAAAGTGCCGTCAGTTTGGTGCCGCGCGCCGAAACGGTCACACAAACCGTTGCACAGTCCGCCGCGGTGCAAGATGCGGCACAGCAGACCGTTGCAACGGCGGCCCCATCACTTGCATCGGGCAATCTTGTGTTCGGCATTTGGGTAGGCGGCGCGGCGGCAATGCTTTTGTATGCGGCCATCAGTTATATCCGTTTATATCGGCGGTTGCGTGTCCATCTGCACGACAGCGGCAATGTATATTTGTGCGACGGGTTGCAATCCCCGTTTATTCTCGGCATTTTTCGGCCGCGTATTTTTCTGCCGTCCGGTATAACCGAGCCGCAGAAAACTTATATTTTGCACCACGAGTATGCGCACCTTGCCCGCGGTGACCAATTTTGGAAACCGCTTGGATTTGCGATTTTGTCGATATATTGGTTTCATCCGTTGGTTTGGGTGAGTTACATTTTGTTTTGTAAGGATATTGAATTGGCGTGTGACGAACGCGTGGTACGCAATCTGTCTCTGCAAGAGAAAAAGGTGTATTCCGAAACCTTGCTTTTGTGCAGTGTACGCCGAAAAAGCGTGGCGGCGTGCCCGCTGTCTTTCGCCGAGGTCGGCGTGAAAACGCGTGTCAAATCCGTTTTGCGCTATAAAAAGCCGCTGGTTTCGGTGGTTGTGTTGTCGTGTATCGCGGTGCTTGCGGTTGCGGTTTGCTTTTTGACCGAGCCGAAAACACAAGAAGCACCTGTTACAGAACCCTCGGCAGAACCCGTTGCGGCAATCGCCGTTCCCGTTACCGAGCCCGTGACCGAGCCGGTTACGGAACCCGTCACCGAGCCGGTGACCGAAGCGGCAACCGAGCCTGTGACGGAAAAAGAAACCACCGAACCGACTACGAAGAAGAAAACGGTAGCGACTACGCAGAATATCAACAAACCGGTTATAGATGCTTCAGATGTTGAAAGACAGTTAGAGGAAGGTCTCCGTCAACAACAAGAATATGTTTATCGGGAGATGTCTTCTATAAATGCCGAAGCCCAAGCTAATGCCGCACGAGCCCAACAGAACACCACATCTGCACAGGGGATTCGGTGGGATTATGCGATGCCATAGAGCACTGCCTGCCCTATGAGCCGATAATCCATATTGTGTCAAAATCCCCGTAGGGAACAACCTTAGTGTTGTTCCGCGAAAGTATATCAAAATCCACGGGCGGCCGGGTCGACCGCCCCTACAACGGGCGTGGATTTTCTCCGAAAACGGGCACCAAACGGCGGGGGCAAGCCCCCGCCCTACCCTGTAAAATGCATTGCGTGCGTAGGGAACGGGCTTGCCCGTTCCGATTGAATAATTAAAATGAAATGCGTGCGTAGGGGGCGACGACTCGGCGCCCCGTAATAAACTACATCTATTTTCACAGGCGAACGGTAGGGAACAACCGAAGACGCGTTCCGCGAAAGTATATCAAAATCCACGGGCGGCCGGGTCGACCGCCCCTACACCCGAAATCTATTGTACGCGCAATTTGCGCGAAAAACGGAGTCGATTATGGACATCACCATCCAAACCTACACCTTTCCCTCTTGCGCGGGGATAGGGGACATTCACGCAAAATGCCTGTGCCCGCAAACGGAAACGGTCAAAGCCGTGGTGCAGATTTCGCACGGTATGGCGGAGCACGCTGCGCGCTACCTGCCGTTTGCCGAATATCTTTGTGCGAATGGCTTTGCCGTATTTTTACACGACCACATCGGGCACGGGGAAAGCGTGGCGTCCCCCGAACTGCTCGGCTATTTCGGCGAACACGGCGAGCAAAACTTCATAGAGGATATGAAAACCGTCACCGATTGGGCAAAAAAAGCATACCCCGATTTGCCCCTGTTTTTGCTCGGGCACGGTATGGGCTCTTTGATTGCCCGCAAATATACCGCGCAGTACGGCAGTTTGCTTGCGGGCGCGGTATACAGCGGCACAAGCGGCAGTAATCCCGCGTTGGGCTTTGGGCTTTTGCTTTGCGATATGCTCATAAAAATCAAAGGGGCAAAACACCGTTCCAAACTGCTTGACAAAATCGCGTTCGGCGCATACAACAAGAAAACCGAAAAACGCACACCCTGCGATTGGGCTTCGCGCGACGAAAAAGAAGTGGACAAATTCATCGCCGACCCGCTTTGCGGCTATATGTATACCGTCAGCGGAATGCAAGCGCTGTTTTTAACCGTGCGCGAGATTTCCAAAGACAGTTGGTATGCCGCCGTACCGCAAAATTTGCCTGTGTTGCTGATTTCGGGCACAATGGATCCGATAGGCAATTACGGCAAGGGCGTGCGCGAGGTGTTTGCGCGCTTGCAAAACACAGGGCACAAAGCCGTGCAACTCAAACTGTATGACGGCGCGCGGCACGAAATTCTCAACGAAACCAACCGCGCAGAAGTGTTTGCGGATATTCTCTCGTTCCTGTCCGCCAATCTGTAAATCAAATCGAATCCCCGCAACTGCGGCGCCGTTTGCCGTATGCTGCGGGGATTTTTGTAGAAATCACCAAGCATATACCCCCATTCGCCGCCAAACTGCACAAAAAACGTAACGCGCAAAAATAACGCTTTATTTTGTGAAACAGGTATAGTATAATAGCAAAGTAATCTGTTTTTTTATGCAGATTCTAAAAAAGATGAAGAGGGAAAACTATGGCAATCCAAAAACTTGTCACACAGGTGAAAGGCATTCCGGCGTATGTCAAAGCACATTGGAAACAGCCCGGTGAAGGGGAATACCTTTCCTTAGAGGAAGTGGTGGCGTATACCGCGTCACAGGCGGGGTCTTACATATTTATAACCGCCGCGGGCTTAATGACCTTTGCCTCCAACTATTTTTGCGGCGCGATTATGGGCATCGCCGCGATGGACTTTTATGTCATCAATTTGGTGGCAACGATTATCGGCTATGTGTTGATTTTCTTAAATCCGATTGGGGTGTTGATTTATGAAAATCACGGGCAGTTAACCCCGAAAATGCGCGTATTTGCGCACGCCGCGTTCCTCGGGCAGTTGGCGCTCGGCGTTGCGTGTTACTTTATCCCCTCGGCAAGATTTGAATTTATTATGAAGGGCTTGCCGCAAATCGTCGGCAACATTTTGGTCATCAACGGTCTTACAGGATATATCAACTGGTTTATCCGCAAAAAATTCTGTGCTAAATACGGCCGGTTAAAACCGTTTATTATGCTGTGCGGCATTCCGGCGGCAATTTTGATGTCGATTATCCCGTTTTTGCCCGTGCAGGCGTTAAGCTATACGCACAAATTGGTGGTTCTCCATTTTGCGTTTACCTTTATGAACTATTTTTATCAGGCGTTTATCGGCATCAACGGTATGGTAACCTTTATGACGCCGAATTCCCAGGAGCGCCAGCGGCTGTACTCGATTGTGCCGATTGTTACGGGGCTGTTTCCGTCCGTTATCAGTATGTTCTTCCCGTTGCTGATTGCGTCTACGGGCGGGTATTTGAGCCTGACGACTTACAAAGTATTTGTGCCGATTTTCTGCGCCATCGGCGTGGTTGTTACGCTTGCCATAGCCAAATGCAAAGAGCGCGTCATTGAGCCGCCGATGGAAAAACGCGCCAAGGTGAAGTTTTGGGCGGGCGCCAAGCATGTGTTGCAGAACAAATATTTTTGGATTGTCAATATTTCCAACATTATCGGGCAGTGGCAGGGGCTTGTCGGCAATCTGCTTGCCTGGTGGTTTATTTATTCGCTTCGTATGGAGTGGTTTTCGGGCATTGCGGCAAATATCGTCGTGGTCGGTATGACGGCGGGCAACCTGCTTACACCGGTGCTTACCAAACGGTTGCAAAAGCGCGATATTTTGCTTGTTTCGCGCGCGGCAACGCTGTTGACGGTATTGGGCATTGCCGTTGCCGTCAAATTTGAAAACATCATTATCTTTATGGTCGCCATGTTCTTGAAAAACACCATTGCGCCGGTCGTTGACGGCGTGAATACCGGTTTGGGTGCAGATATTCAAAACTACCACCAATGGAAATACGGCGAGCGCGCAGACTCTATGTCCGGCGTGTACGGCTGGTTCTTAGGGCCTATCAATATGGCAATCGGTTTTGTCATTCCGTGGTTACTCAAATTGGTTGGTTTCACTTCGGATTGGGATGTTTTGTTTGACTCGAAAATCCTCAATAATGTGTTTAATATTTACACATGGGCGTCGGTTGTCGGCCTGGTACTCGTCACGGTGCCGTTCTTCTTCTACGATTTAACCAAAGAAAAATTAGAACAATGCATCAAAGAATTGCAGGAACGCGTCCGCGCGATTGAAAATGACGACCCGTTGCCCGAAGCGGCAACCGTTGCGGCAGAGGAGGGTTAACAAATGCAAAAGAAAAAAGTGTGCGCCGTCTTACTGCTTGCGGTATTGCTTATGAGCACGCTGTTTTCCGGTTGCGGCGAACAGTTGGGCCTCGGCGAAGAAAAAATCAAATATAAAATCGAAAACGGAGAGGCTGTTGTGCGGGAATTCCCCGACAATTCTACGGTGTTGTCTGTGGAAATCCCCGACGAATACGAGGGTTGCCCCGTTACGGTGATTGCGGATTTTGCGGCGGTCAATCTCGAAAATATCGAGACCATTTATATCGGCAAAAATGTCCGTGAAATCGGGCTGTGGGCGTTTGAAAACAATCAAAAGCTGCAAGCGTTCAAAGTCAGCGAAGAAAACGAGTATTTCTGCGATGTGGACGGCGTTTTGTATACAAAGGATATGAAAACATTGCTGTTCTATCCGCCTGCGCGCAACAAACAGACCAAAACCGAAACCGACGAAAGCGGTGCGCAAAAGGAAGTGCAGTATATGGAGTACGCCATTCCCGATGGGGTGGAAACCATTCGCACCAAGGCGTTTTACAAATGCCAATCGTTGACGGGAATTACCATACCCGACTCCGTGACGCGTATTGAAGAAAAAGCGTTTTTCCGCTGTGCGTTACAGGAGTTGAAACTACCCGCAAATCTCGAACTTATCGGCAAAGACGCCTTTGCGTATTGCGGCAAAATTCAAACCGTGGAAATCCCCGCAAGTATTCGGCAGATTGACGAGTACGCATTTTATAATTGTACTTCGTTAAAATCCGTGCATGTGCTTGCCGCCGAAAGTGCAATTACCCTCGGCGAAAAATGGTATCCGACCGACAACGGCAGAAATTTGGACGGCTTGGAAATCACCTGGGCGCAGTAATGGAAACCAGAACAGCGGCTCGGCGGTAACGGTCGACCGCTGTTTGCATTTTTTGTAGGAAAAGGATGAAAAAATTGCGAAAAGAAACTGCAAAACGCTATCTATTATTTATCATCGGGCTGTTCTTTTCGGGGCTCGGGGTTGCCGTCACCAAACGCGGCGGGCTCGGGGTGTCTCCGATTTCGTCTGTTGCCAATGTGGTCAGCCTGAAATTCCCCGTATTTTCGCTCGGTACTTGGCTGTTTCTGTGGAACTGCGTTTTGATTTTGGGGCAAATTCTCATTCTTCGCAAGCAGTTTAAACCGATACAGCTGTTGCAAATCCCGCTGTCTGTGCTGTTCGGTTGGTTTACGGATTTCGGTATGTGGCTTGCGGGATTGATTCCCACTGAATTGTACCCCGTTCGCTTGCTTTTGGTGTTTGCAGGGACAGCCATTCTCGGCTTCGGCATTGCCTTGGCTGTGATTGCCGATGTGATTATGAATGCGGGCGAGGCGTTCGTGAAAGCGATTTCCGATAAAACGCATTTTACATTCGGCAATGTGAAAATCGCCTTTGATATATCGTGCGTGGTGCTTGCGTTACTGCTTTCTCTGCTGTTTTTCGGCGGCAAAATCGTCGGTATGCGAGAGGGCACGGTGATTGCCGCCCTGCTCACGGGGCAGGCGGTCAAATTCTTCCAAAAAAGATTGCAAACGCCGCTGCATAAGATTTTGGTGACTGAATAAGCCAAAAAGTTGCCCCTGCTGAAATTCGTTTCGGCGGGGGCATTTTCTATCGGAGTCTTGTGTGGATTAGGAAAACAATCCTTTTACCCAAGCGACAAGTTTGTTTCCTTCCGTTTCTGTTGGCGCGCCGTAAATTTTTCGCAATGCAAATTGGTTTATCGGTAGGGCGGGGCTTGAATTACTCGCCTGCCGGCTCAGACAGCGCTTCTGCTCATTTCATTCGCAGAGGTGTCCACTGGACACCCGCGCCCCC
>JBJEPV010000121.1:0-8988 GCA_051881415.1 Candidatus Fimenecus sp. | reverse complement strand
ATCTAGGCTTATTTGCAAATGTAACCGGAAGTGTTCATGATTTAACTTTTGAGGGCGGGCGTATATCGTCAACCTATTCAGGTGCAAACTTAGCAATATATGCCGGTGCGGTATCCGGCTATGCTGACTGCGCGGTTGTTTCAAAAGTAGTAAACGCAATGGATGAGATTCACGGTTCATCTGAGTATGCTAACATTTACTGTGGCGGCATAATAGGCTGCGGAAAGAAGGTTTCTGTATTTCTTTGCGAAAATAGAGCAACGCTATATTCCTATTCAAATACGTATTCAGGTGGTTCTTCAGGGATAAAAAGTGTATACGCAGGTGGCCTTCTCGGCTATATGGTGGGCGGAAATATATCGGAATGTTTTAATACAGGCACGATTGAAGCAGTCAACTATAATCATAATGGTTCTTATTCACCTTATTCTACCTATGCATATTCTGCCGGCATATGCGGATATGGCACCGGAACAATGACGAAATGCTATAACGCAGGTAAAGTATATGCAAATAGAAAGTTTACTTCTAATAGTAGTACTTACGGCAAAAGGTGTTCTGCCGGTATTTGTTATTCCGGAACCATTTCACAATGTTACAATGTCAATAGCGTTACCGCAGATAATGGCAATAGTTATGCTATCGGCGGCACGACCACAACCGATTCTTATTATTTATCCGGCACAGGAAACAATACTGTCGGATCTACCGCATTGACAGAGGCACAAATGAAACTGCAAAGTATGTATACAGGCTTCGATTTTGAAAACACATGGGTATTAAATGCGTATGCGAAATACCCATACCCACAGTTGAAGACGAACATTCAAGATTTAAGTGACGCTGTTTCTGTTGTCAGTATTATTTCGTTGCCTTTGAAAACAGACTATCTTACAGGCGATGCTTTGGTATTGGACGGTTGTACGATAGAAGTGATATATGCCTCTGGGGAAAATGAAATACATAGCGTTTCTGCGGATATGATTTCCGGATATGACGAAGCAGTTACCGGGGAGCAAACTGTTACCGTGACTTACGGTGGGGTAAGCGATACATTTACCGTAAATGTTAGTGCGCGACCGTCGGTTGTAAAAATTGAAATGGCTAGCCAACCGACAGAAACAGAGTTTTTGGTCGGCACATCTTTTGATTTCAGCGGCGCTAAAATTTTGGTTTATTATGCGGACGACACTACTGAAACTCTAAATGTCACGGATACTATGACTTCGGGGGGGAATATCTATCACTTAGGAGATCAAACAATCACGGTGACATATCTTGGCGCAACGGTTACATTCAATGTGTGCGTGATTCCCGTCACAATCAGTTGTCTCCGTTTGGAAAAAGAACCGAATAAGCTGTCATACATTGAGGGGCAGTCTCTCGATCTATCCGGAATGGAACTGATTGCGGTTATGAATGATGGGACGGAAAAACCGATTACAACCGGTTACGCCGTTTCAGGGTATACAGCTACGCCGGGAACGGATACAGTAACTCTTTCTTATATGGGAAAATCTGTTTCATTTCAGGTTGAAATCCAAGCAAGAACTGTGGTAGAACTTTCCCTAAACTCCGCGCCCGACAAAACAGAATATGTTGCAGGGCAGTCGTTTGATCCGACGGGTATGAAAATTGTTGCTACTTATGATAACGGCGATGTGGAGATAGTGCAAGATTATGCCGTATCAGGTTTTGATTCTATGCCCGGTTATAAGACGGTTACCATAAGTTACGGTGGAAAATATGTTGCGATTTTGATTACGGTTGTCGCGCGTGTGATTACAGATTTCCAGATTACATCTTACCCAACAAAACAGGAATACTTACAGTATGAATCTTTGGATTTAACAGGATTAACTGTGCAGGCAACTTACAATGACGGCACAATTGAAGAAGTTACAGACTATGAAATTGTCGGTTTTTCTTCAAATGTTGGGGCGCATACGGTATCGGTAGCATATAAAGGTTGGGTGCAAACTTTTACAATCAATGTCAGTTCTCGTGTGCTGACACATATTGTAGTTACTTCTCCTGATAAACTAACATACTGTCTCGGCGAAACGCTCGACACAACAGGGCTGACAGTAACCGCCTGCTATAATAATGGGCAGCAAATTTCGGTTGATGATTATACCATTTCGGGCTTTAATAGTAATGAGGCAGGTACACAGATTGTAACTGTAAGTTACGGTGGGTGCACAAGTGCTTTCAGTGTTTGTGTCAGTCAGCGCAGCGAAATTGAAACGGAAGGGAACTTTGCCGTTGGCCATGTTGCGGGCAGATTGGGTGAAACAGTGTCTATTCCTGTGACGGTAAGCAACAATACTGGGATTGCCGGTTTCAAGCAAACAATTAGATTTGATAAAAACACTCTACGGTTTGTCTCTGCTGAAGGAATTGGTATTTATGGTAACGGAACTTGGATTGTCAATACTGAAAACGCTGAAAACGGCGAAGTCGTTATTGTCTGGTTCGGAACGGAAAATATAAATGAAAATGGTGCAGTTTACAATTTGTCATTTGAAATCTTGGAAACGGCAAAGGACGGTAATTCTGCTATTTCTATCACATTTGAAAATAATGATATCGGTAATATCTCCGGTGAGAATGTGCTTTTCGGTCGAATAGACGGGTCCGTTGATGTTCTTTCATATTGGCTGGGCGACTTAAGCGGCGACCGTGTATACACAATGGTGGACTTATTACAACTTGCACAGTATGTTTCAGGAAAACAGATGATTTTGACTGACAAACAAAAACTTGCCGCCGATGTAAATGAAGACGGAAACATTGATATCCATGATGTGATTTTGCTTCAACAATGGTTACTGGTTGCGGATATGTAAGGGATGTTGACGAATGAAAAACAGTTTAACACTTTACCGTTTTCTGTGTTATTTTGTTGCGCTTGTGTTGTTGTCCTCTGTGGCTTTTGCAATACCCGTTTATGCAACGGACACTGCAGAAATCACATTTGGCAAGAAACAAGGCAGGGCAGGCGATGAGGTGATTATCCCCGTAACAATAACAAACAATCCAGGGATTGCGGCATTTCGATTCAGAGTGTCTTATGATACGGACAGTTTGGAATTTATCTCTGTAGAGAAAGGGAATGTGCTCACAAGCGGAACAATTACCAACACAACGAATGCCGCAGAAAAAACGATGACATTTCTTTGGCATACTATATCAAATGTTACAGGAGACGGAACGATTGCATTTCTTAAATTCAAAATTAAAAATGAGGATAAAGAAGAATATCCATTGACCGTGGCATATCTTGCCGAAGATTTATTAAATGAGGATTTGCAACAGATTCCGTATATTGTCACCGACGGGCAAATCGTGATTGGTGATTTAGGATATTCTATTTCGGGAACCATTAATAGTTTTGGATTCGAAAACGATGCGGTTACATTACGACTGCTGCAAAATGGTGCGGAAATAAGCAAAATCACTTCAACGGACAGTATATATGCATTTTTTGAAATTCAGCCCGGTGAATATGTGATAGAGATTTCAAAACCACATCACGCTACAATGACGTATGAAGTAATGGTTACAGATACAGATGTTGTGAAAAATTTGTCGATACAACTGCTCGGCGACCTGAACGGTGACGGCAAAATCAACGCTGTCGATGCCCGCTGGGTATTGCAAGCGGCGTCGGGTGCGCGCGAATTAACAGACGCACAAAAAGCCGCGGCAGACCTCAACGGCGACGGCAAAATCAATGCCGTGGACGCGCGTTGGATTTTGCAGGTCGCGTCGGGCGCACGAGTGCTGTAATCTGTATTTTGCCCACCTTTTTAACGTGTTTGTGTGTCTTTTTTCGCAATCTCCGCAAACATTTTAAATATTTCCGCCCGCTTTCGGAAAAATCCACGCCCGCCTGTGGATTTTTTGCAATGTAAATTGGTTTATCGGTAGGGCGGGGGCTTGCTCCCGCCGTTCTCGCCCGCTTTCGGAAAAATCCACGCCCGCCTAAATTCGCATCAAACCCTGTGGGCACAACCCGCAAGCGCACCAACGAATCGTAGGGAACAACCTCAGTGTTGTTCCGCCAAAATTTATATCAAACCCCGCGGGCGATTCGAGAATCGCCCCTACAACGGGGCACCGAGTCGACGCCCCCTACGCTCGCATTGCATTTCGTGCGCAGGGAACGGTTATACCGTTTACCCAAATCACATCAAAATAGGCAACACAAATATTTCCGCCCGATTTGAAAAAAACACTTGCATTTTTACCCGTGATGTGTTAAAATTGCTAACGCTGTTATAAAGGATACCGAAAGAGGTGAATGACAATGAAACAGGGAATTCATCCCGAATACAAAACGACTACCGTTAAATGCGCTTGCGGCGCTGAGTTTGAAACCCGCTCCACCAAAGAAAACCTGCGTGTGGATATTTGCTCCAACTGCCATCCGTTCTTCACCGGCAAACAAAAGTTGGTTGACACCGGCGGGCGTGTAGACCGTTTCAACAAGAGATTCAACATCAACGCAAAATAAGTTTGCAAAGCAAAAAGCGGTACGGTTTGTGCCGCTTTTTTTTGTGCTTTTCAGATTTTGAAGGAGAGGTGTAGACTTTGGAGTACAAAACCGTCAAACACAGCGCAAGCGACGAATTCACCGAGAAACGCTCGCGCTTTATCGGCTATGTGCGCCCCGTGCAAACGGTGGAGGAGGCAACCGCGTTTGTCGCGGAAATCCAAAAAAAGCATTGGGATGCCAAACACAATGTCTACGCCTATATTCTGCGTGACGGCAATGTCAAGCGTTATTCCGATGACGGCGAGCCGCAGGGCACGGCGGGTGTGCCGACCTTGGATGTGCTTGAAAAATCGGGCGTTACCGATGTTGCCGTGGTGGTGACGCGCTATTTCGGCGGGATATTGCTCGGCGGCGGGGGCTTGGTGCGCGCCTATTCCCACGCGGCGCATTTGGCGCTTGCGGCGGGCGAAATCGTCACCATGGGGCTTTGCTCTATCCTAACCGTCTCGGTCGATTACCCGTTTTATGCAAAACTTCTGCCGTTCCTTGAAAAAACCGCGGCAAAAATTTTCGATACCGATTTTTCCGACAAGGTGTGCTTGACGCTCAGCATTGACAGCGCTTTGGAAGCGGATTTCTGCAATAAAATCTTTGATTTTTCGGGCGGTCAGGTACGCCCGAAAAAAATCGGCGAGAAATTTGCCGAAAAATAAAGGGAAACCCATTTTTTATGCGTATAAATAGATAAAGGCGGTGAAAACAGTGGGCGAAAGTGTACGCGAAACCACAATGAAAATCGAAAAAGAAACGCTTTCTCCTTTGGCGTGTTTGTCTGAAAATACAAAAGGCAGAGAACGCCCCGAAACGGAGTGCGATTTGCGCACGCCCTTTCAGCGCGACCGCGACCGTATTTTGCATTGCAATGCGTTTCGCCGCTTAAAACACAAAACACAGGTGTTTTTGTCGCCTGAGGGCGACCATTACCGTACGCGCTTAACGCACACCTTGGAGGTGTCACAGATTGCGCGCACCATTGCGCGTTCCATGCGCTTAAACGAGGATTTGACCGAAGCGATTGCCCTCGGCCACGATTTGGGGCATACGCCCTTCGGCCACGCGGGCGAGCGTGCGCTTGACGAGGTGTTCCCCGGCGGCTTTCGCCATTATGACCAAAGCCTGCGCGTGGTGGACAAGCTCGAAAAAGGCGGCAAGGGCTTAAACTTAACCTATGAGGTGCGCGACGGTATCGTCTGCCATACCTGCGGCAAAGAGGCGGATACCTTAGAGGGCAGAATTGTCAAAATTGCGGACAAAATTGCCTACCTCAATCACGATATTGACGACGCTGTCCGCGCGGGTGTGATGAGAGAATCGGATATTCCGCTGGATGTCCGCGAAACCTTGGGCGACACGAAATCCAAACGCATTAACACCCTTGTGCATTCCGTGATTGCAAACAGCACAGAGGATATTACGCTTTCTTTGGAGGTTGCCGAGGCGTTTTCGGAGCTCAACCGCTTTATGTTTAAAAGCGTGTATACCAATCCCGTTTGCAAAGGGGAGGAGAGCAAAGCCGAAGCCCTCATTAAAAGCCTGTACGGCTATTACGCCGAGCATCCCAACGAATTGCCGTCCTCGTTTTGGCAGACGGTCATTTCCGAGGGCGCCGAGCGCGCCGCGTGCGATTATGTTACGGGTATGTCCGACAGTTATGTATTAAGTGTATATCATCAGATTTTTATTCCGAAAGCCTGGATTGAAAAAGGCTTATATTAAGATGCTTGCCGTTTTGAAAAGTGAGGTGACCTCGGTTGGCGTTTGATGAAGCTTTTTTGCAGGAACTGCGTTCCCGTGCGGATATTGAAAGCACGATTTCGCCGTATGTAACCTTAAAACGCCGCGGTCGTCTTTTAACGGGGCTGTGCCCGTTTCATAACGAAAAAACACCGTCCTTTACCGTTTACCCCGAAACGCAATCCTATTATTGTTTCGGTTGCGGCAGCGGCGGCGACGCGGTTACTTTCATTAAGAATATTGAAAATTTGGATTATGTCGAGGCGGTGCGCTATCTTGCCGATAAGGTCGGTCTTGCCGTCCCGCAGGACAATTTTAATTCCGATTTATATGAAAAACGCCGCCGTATGTATGAGGCGAACCGCTTGGCGGCACGCTTTTTCCATACCGTTTTATACAGCGAAACGGGCGCACGGGGCTTGCAGTATTTACATGACCGCGGGCTTACGGATGCGACCATTCGCAAATTTGGCTTAGGCTATGCGCCCAAAAGCTGGGACGCGCTTCGCAACTATATGCACACGCAAGGCTTTACGGATTTGGAACTGTACGAGGCAAATCTCTTGCGGATGAGCGTAAAAAATGAGAAAAAGCACTATTACGATGCCTTTGTCGAGCGTGTCATGTTCCCCGTGATTGATTTGCGCGGCAATGTGTTGGCGTTCAGCGGCAGAGCCGTCACCGCCGACGCCCAGCGGAAATATGTCAATACGAGTGATACGTTAATCTATAAAAAAGGCGAAAATATCTTCGCTTTGAATTTCGCCAAAAAGAGCAATACCGATGCGCTGATTTTGTGCGAGGGGAATATGGATGTGATTTCCCTGCACCAGGCGGGATTTGACAATGCCGTGGCGGGCTTGGGCACGGCGCTTACCGAACAGCAAGCCGCCCTTTTGTCGCGGTATGCAAGCGAAATTTACCTTTGTTACGATAACGACGAGGCAGGGCAAAAGGCGGCGCGCAAGGCGCTCGCACTCTTTTCCAAAACCACTTTGCGCGTCAAGGTTATTCGTATGCAGGGCGGCAAAGACCCCGACGAAATCATTAAAACATTCGGCGCCGAGCGCTTTAAATCTCTGTTAGAGGGCGCGGCGAACGATGTGGAATATCGCCTTTTGCGTGCGCGTGACGGATTAGACCTTTCTACTTCTGACGGAAAATCCCGTTTTTTGGAGGCGGCTTGTGCGATTTTGGCAACGCTGAAAAATCCCACGCAACTCGATATTTATGCTACACGCCTTAGTGAAGAACTCGGCGTGGCAAAGGACGCCATTCTTTTGCAAACCAAACAGGTGTATCGCCGCAACGCGCGCCAACAGCAAAGCCGCGTTTTGCGGTCTGTGCGGGAAAACGAGCGTACCGCCGAAAAGACAGTGAATACGGCAAATCCCGAGCGCGAAAAGCATTTGCGCGCCGCAAAGGCGGAAGAAATGCTGTGCGCATCGCTGATACACAATCCCGAATTTTACAAAATCTTGCAATCGGAGATTTCGCCCGATGATTTTGTCACCGCGTTTAACCGCCGCGTGTTTCAAAGCATTGTTTCGAGCATTGAACGGGGCGTGGATTTTTCGCCGTCCGTTTGGAACGGGGAATTTCGCGGGGAGGAATTGGGCGCGGTTGCGCACATTCAAACTCTGATTCCGCAGCTTGCCGATACACTTTCGGAATGCCGCGATTGCATAAAAGTCCTTGCGGAGGAAAAAAATAAGGCTGAGCGTGCTTCGCCTGCCGAACTTTCTGACGATGACTTTTTAAAATTGTTCCAAAATTCGTAAATATTTTACATATGTGTGAAGGAGATAGTATGGAAAATACGGACAAGAAAAGTTCTGTTGCGGCGCTTTTGGAAAAAGGCAAGGCGGCAGGCAAACTGACCACCCAGGAAATCGATGCCGTTATCCTTGAAATGGGTTTCGACATGGACGAGCTGGACAAACTGTACGAAACCATCGAACAGCAAAACATCGAAATTATCGACGATATGAGCGACGCGCTGCTGGAAGATTTGGATTTCGAATCGGAGCTTCCGAAAGGGCAGGAGGCGGCCGCCGCGCAGGCGGACAACCGCAACGCGGCAATGGATGACCCGGTAAAGGTGTATTTGAAAGAAATCGGCCGTGTGCCGCTGTTGACGCCCGAGGAGGAAATCGAGCTTGCCATTCGTATCGGCAACGACGACCAACAGGCGAAACAACGCCTTGCAGAGGCAAACCTGCGTTTGGTGGTCAGCATTGCCAAGCGCTATGTCGGGCGCGGTATGCAGTTCCTTGATTTAATTCAAGAGGGGAATTTGGGGCTTATCAAAGCCGTGGATAAGTTTGACTATACCAAGGGCTTTAAGTTCTCGACTTATGCCACCTGGTGGATTCGTCAGGCGATTACCCGCGCGATTGCCGACCAAGCGCGTACCATTCGTATCCCCGTGCATATGGTGGAGACCATCAACAAGGTGAAAAAGACCAACAGCCAACTGCTCCACAAAAACGGGCGCGACCCGACGGCGGAGGAAATCGCCGAAGTGCTCGATATGCCTGTGGAAAAGGTGCGCGAAATTCAGCGCGTTTCCCAAGAGCCCGTGTCCTTGGAAACGCCCATCGGTGAGGAGGAGGACAGCCATTTGGGCGACTTTATTCCCGACAATGACGCCTTAGCCCCCGCCGATGCCGCGTCTATGATGTTGTTGAAGA
>JBJEPV010000120.1:0-9095 GCA_051881415.1 Candidatus Fimenecus sp. | reverse complement strand
CACGCGGTTTTGGAGACCGCTGCTCTACCAACTGAGCTATACCCCTATATTTATAAATGGAATACACAACAACAAGTTGACCGAAAATGGTGGGCCATCAGGGACTCGAACCCCGGACCGTCCGGTTATGAGCCGGATGCTCTAACCAACTGAGCTAATGGCCCATCTCGAAGTTGCTTTGATATTATATAATCAAACACCTTGCTTGTCAAGATTTTTTCGGGAATTCCGTAAAAAAATTGAGAATGTATATTTGTTACGCCTGAAAAACTAAGCTTTATGCGTATCGGCGGTTTTCCCGCCTACCGTAAAAACCGTTCACGCTACGGCGGGGCCAAAACCCCGCCCTACCATAGTTTTTCGTAGATATGCGTAGAAAGTTGCAATGTTCAACAGCATGAAATCTCCATAAAATACCGCTTCCCCGCCGCAACGGAAAAGGCGATAACCCCATTTTCCCCAAAATCAAAATCGAGCGTATTCCCATCACATTCCACACGCGGTGTACTGTGCGCGGGTAAAGCAATTTTGCACAGCGTATCTACTTTTGGTGTAACGGTCATGCTTTGTAAACGGCAGTTTTGCCATGCTATATCCACCGTAAACCCGCCGCGGGCGCAAAGCCCGCTGACCGCGCCGCTTTTCCAAGCCTTCGGCAGAGCGGGGAGGGGGCGCAAAAATCCCTCGTGACTTTGCAACAGCATTTCGCAAACGCCTGCCGTGCCGCCGAAATTGCCGTCAATTTGAAACGGCGGGTGCGCGTCCCAAAGATTGGGCATCGTGCCTTTTTTTAAAAGCATTTGATAGAGCTTGTAAGTGTGCGCGCCGTCGCCCACACGCGCCCAAGCGTTTAAGCGGTGCGCCATTGCCCAGCCTGTGGAACGGTCACCGCGCAGTTTTAAGGTCTTTTTTGCCGCCGCGAATGCTTCGGGCGTCTGTGCAGTAATCAGCGTGCCCGGGTACAGCCCGACCAACTGCGAAATATGGCGGTGATGTTTTTCGCCGATTTCACCGTATCGGCTTTCCTCACGGTATTCCTTAATTTGCCCGGATGCGCCGATTTGCACGGGGTCTAATTTGTCGATTTGCTCCCGCAAAGTGTGTATGATAGGTTCATCAATGCCGAGAATTTCCGCCGCTTGTAAGGTGTCCTTTGCGTTTTCGTAAATTAACTGTTGGTCAAAGGCACAGCCTACAGTTTGATAGTATTTTCCGTCCTTTTCCTGCTCGGGCGAAGCGGACGGTGAAGTGAGAAATTTACCGTCTTTTTCTATCAATACCTTGGAGAGAAATTTTGCCATACCCGAAAGGGCAGGGTAGGTGTGCTTTTCCAAAATTTCGCGGTCTTGCGTAAAGGCATAATACTCCCAAAACAGAATTGCCGTAAATGCACCTGTGCCGGGGCCGGAATGTCCGAATCCGCCGACCTTTTCCAAATCATACGGCCAAACGCCCGTGGCGAGCGTCCAGCCGTTCTCGCCTGTGCCCGCGGGCGCGTGCAGGGGATTTTCGGTCTTTTCGAGGTATTCGTCCGCATTGCGCTGGGCGGCTTTGCGGAAGGCTTCGTTAAAATCACAATAGGATTCAAATAATTCGGCAAGATTCCCGCTGAATACGGGCCAATAATTCATTTGCTGATTGATATTGTGCCAATACCCCGCGCTCCACGGCGCGTTTTTGTGTACATTCCAAATGCCTTGTAAATTCGGCGGCAAACAGCCTTTGCGCGAGGATGCAATCAGCAAATATCTGCCGAATTGAAAATACAGCGTTTCCAAATATCGGCTTTTGATGCCGCGCTGATACCGCTTTAACAGTACATCGGTCGGTATTGGGGGTTTCGGTGCGTTCAGGTCGAGGCGCACACGGTTGAATAATGCTTGGTAATCCGCAAGATGATTTTGCAGTAGGACATCAAAATGCTTCTCTGCCGCACGGTTTATACTCTCTAATACCTTTTCATACGGATTTTCGTTTCGGTCAAGTTTTTCACTGACAGGCTTTAAAAACACCTCTTCGGTCATATGATAATTCGTGCCGACTGCCAAAAGTACCGTGGCGCTGTCGGCATTTTGTACCTGTATCCCGTTTTTTTGCGGCGTAACCGTGCCGCCGACAGTCAGTACGCGGTAAATTCCGCAAAAGCGTATGCCGTAGTAGTCCATTATACCGGAAAGTACCACATCATTCCCCGATACCGTAACTTCCCCGTGCTTGCCCATACCGTCGCCCGGTTCGTTGCAGTAGTCGCCGCAGTAGGGGATTTCGGGCGAAAGCGTAAAAGCAATGCTGTTCGGTTTGTCTGCGGTAAAGTGCATGACCAATACTTTGTCGGGGTAACTTGCAAAATAGGTGCGGCGATACTTTACACCGTCTGCCGTATAAGAGATTTCTGCCGTCGCCGTATCCAAGGAAAGACGGCGGCGATAGTTTTTGACCGCTTTGTGCGGAAAGGCAATGTAGGTTTCTGCAAAATTGTTGAGCCCCGGGCGAAACGGATTGCACAGGCTGTTTTCTGTGATTTGTATGCGTTCTTGTTCGATACCGCCGAATACTACCGCGCCGAGATACCCGTTCCCCAAAGGCAACCCGTACCGTTCCCAACCCGTGTCCGAGTCGGGCGCAGGTTGTTTATACCACAATTCTAAATCGGGCTGTGCGGCAAGGTTGACTGTCATTTTCTCCATTTTTACTCCCTCATGATTCACGCAATATTTTATTCAGTTTACCATATTTTTCTGCACCCCGCAAGGCGCGCACGAAAATGCAAAAAATATAAAACTCTACGAACCGTCGATTGCGCAACGCAATATTTTACGATATACTGTGCACAGAAAGAAAGGAGAGTTGAAAATGGACAGCGAAAAAATCGGCAATTTGATTTATACCTTACGCAAAGAACAGCATCTGACCCAAGCGCAACTTGCCGAAAAACTGCAAATCAGCGACAAAACCGTTTCCAAATGGGAACGCGGCAAAGGCACGCCCGATGTTTCGTTGCTTGCGGATTTGTCTGCCGTGTTTCAAGTGGATTTGGAAAAACTGCTCGCAGGGGAATTGAACCCCAATCCACCCGTTATCGGCAATATGCGCAATCTGCATTTTTATGTTTGCCCGATTTGCGGCAATTTGCTTTTTTCGGTTGACGAAGCGGCACCGTACTGTTGCGGCAAAAAGTTAAATGCAGTAAAGCCGCAAAAGGCAGAACCGAGTGAAAAACTAACCGTGGAAATCATCGAAAACGAATACTGCATTTCTTCTTTGCATGAAATGCAGAAATCACATTATATTTCGTTTGTCGCATTTTTAAACGGAGATACCGTCGTTATCCGTAAGCAGTACCCTGAATGGGATTTGCAAACGCGTTTGCCGTTTTTTGCGCACGGTACTTTGCTATGGTACTGCACACGCCACGGGTTGTTTTACCAAACCGTTTGATTTTAAAGAAGTAAATATGCACAGAAAACCGCCCGCAATGCGCAACAGCATTACGGGCGGTAATTTGATGTATAAATTTTATCGGCTTACAGAAGCGACTCGTACAGCGCTTTGATTTCGGCAACGCTGGTTTCTCTCGGGTTGCCGGGACGGCAAGCGTCGTCATAAGCGGACTGTGCCAAGAAGTCAAGGTCTTCTCTCTTGACAATTTCTTTGAGGTCAGCGGGAATGCCGACATCTTGCGACAACTGTTTCACAGCGTCAATCGCGGCTTTGCGTGCTTCTTCAAGCGTCATGGCATCTACGCCGTCAACACCCATGGCCTTTGCAATATCTCTGTATTTTTCACCGGTTGCGGGTGCATTGTATTCCATAACCGTCGGCAAAATAATCGCGTTTGCCACACCGTGCGGGGTGTCATACAGTGCGCCGAGCGGGTGTGCCATAGAGTGGACAATGCCCAACCCCACATTCGAGAAGCCCATACCGGCAATATATTGACCGAGCGCCATGCCCTCTCTGCCTTCGGGGGTGTTCGCAACCGCGCCGCGCAAACTTTTGGCAATGATTTCAATCGCTTTTAAGTGGAACATATCCGAAAGTGCCCAAGCACCTGCGGTGATGTAGCCTTCAATCGCGTGGGTGAGCGCGTCCATACCGGTGGCGGCGGTCAACCCTTTGGGCATGCTGGACATCATATCAGGGTCGACAACGGCGACCACGGGGATGTCGTGCACATCGACGCAAACCATTTTGCGGTTCTTCTCGGCATCGGTGATAACATAGTTAATGGTGACTTCCGCCGCGGTGCCCGCTGTGGTGGGAACGGCGATAATCGGCACGCATTTGTTTTTGGTCGGTGCTACACCTTCAAGGCTTCTGATGTCATAAAATTCGGGGTTTGCCACGACAATGCCGATGGCTTTGGCGGTGTCCATGGAACTGCCGCCGCCGATGGCAATTAAGTAATCCGCGCCCGAAGCCTTGAATTCGTCAACGCCGTGCTGGCAGTTTTCAATGGTCGGGTTCGGTTTGATGTCGGAATAAATTTGATATGCCAAGTTTTTCGCGTCCAAAACATCCGTAACCTTTTTGGTCACGCCGAACTTGATAAGGTCGGGGTCGGAGCAAATGAACGCCTTTTTAAAGCCGCGTGCGATTGCTTCGTCGGCAATGCTTTGAATGGCGCCTTTGCCGTGATAAGAGGTTTCGTTGAGTACAAATCTGTTTGCCATGTTGATACACTCCTTTTTGTTTTGCGAATGTCCTTCGCAAGTTCGATACTATTTTAACAAACTATTTATGAAAAAACAACCCATACTTTGTGAACAAATTGTTGGATTTTTCGCCGAACAGATAGAAATTTGCGTAAAAAGGATTGACGAATCCCAAAAAAACTGCTATACTGCCGATAGTGTATCAAATGAGACAGTTTGGAGGGCGTTTTTTTGACGGAATCCGACAAGAAACTCTGTTTGCATATCTTATCGCAAGCCGATATATTCTCTGCGGCGGATATGTTTGCTTTGGAACAGTTGCTTTGTTCGGCGGCAAGGGTGGTTCCCTTTGCGAAGGAAGAAGTGCTGTATTCTCCCGCAAGCACCGAAAAATGTATCGGTGTGCTGTTACAGGGTGAAGCACGCGTGGAGAAGGATTACCTGACCGTCAGCGTGCTGAAACCGGGCGGCCTGTTCGGTGCCGTTACCCTTTACAATGCGGCAGAGCGCTTTGTAAATACCGTGGTTGCGAAAACGGCGTGCAAGGTTGTGTTTTTGCAAAAAGACGGTATTGACCGCTTGATTGAAAACAATCCGATATTTGCCAAAAACTATATCGGGTATCTTTCCAAACGGATCTATTTTCTCAATGAAAAAATCGAAGCCTACACCGCCCCGAACGGCGAGGAAAAGCTGTTGCATTATTTAAAAAGCATCAGCAGTCCCGACGGCGTAATAGAGCGTGTGTGCGTGACGGAATTGGCAAGGCAAATCAATGTCAGCCGTGCGGGAATATACCGCGCGCTCGAACAGCTTTCCGCAAGCGGCAAACTTCTGTACGGCGACAAAAAAATAACAATACTTGAAGGAGCAGAACTATGAAAAAAGGAATTTCACTTCTGTTGGCAGTGCTTTTGGTGCTGTCGCTTGCCGCGTGCGGCGCAAACACAGACGGAAACGCGTCTGACACCAAGACCGTTGTCCGTATGGCAACCTTGAAAGGGCCGACCGGTATCGGTACGGCAAAACTGTGGGCAGATGACGATGCAGGCAAAGCAAAAAATGATTATACCGTAACGCTTTGCGCAGACCCGACCGAAGTTTTGAACGGCGTTGTGGAAGGCAGCTATGATGTGGCGGCCGTACCGCTGAATATGGCATCGGTACTGTATAACAAGCTCAACGGCGGCGTGCAGATTTTGGCAATCAACACGCTCGGCACGCTGTATATGCTGTCAACACAGGATCTTGCCGACATTTCCGCTTTGGCGGGCAAAACCGTTGTGACCGCAGGGCAGGGTGCAACACCCGAATATGTGCTCAATTATCTGTTGGAGAAAAACGGTCTTACGGATAAGGTGACCGTAGAATTTAAATCGGAGCATGCCGAAGTTGCCACACTTGCCGCGGCGGCAGGGGCGGATGACCAAACGATTTATATGCTTCCCGAGCCGAATGTGACCGCGTCGCTTTTACAAAATCAAGCGCTGAAAACGGTTTTGGATGTTTCGTCGGCGTTTGAAAGTGCTTCGGGCGTATCTTTGGCAATGGGCTGTATTGTTGCCAAAAAAGAATTTGCAGAGCAAAATAAAGATGCAATAGATGCGTTCTTAACCGAATACAAAGCGTCCGTGGACTATACCGAAACCAATTTGGACGATACGGCAACGCTTTGTGAAACCTATGGCATCATTCCGAAAGCGGCTGTGGCAAAACAGGCCATTCCGCGTTGCAGCATCACCTGCGTAACCGGTGCGGATATGCAAAAGATTGCAACGGAAAACCTGAATGTTTTGCTTGCGGCAAATCCGAAAGCAATCGGCGGCGCATTGCCCGCAGATGATTTCTGGTATGGTGTATAAGAGAACGAAAAAAAGTCCATACAAAAAAGCGGCACGGATACTGATTTCGGTATCCGTGTGGCTGTGTTTGTGGCAGATACTCTATTTGTGGATTGGCAAAGATGTTTTGTTTGCTTCCCCTTTGGCGGTGGGCAAACGCCTTGTCGAATTGCTTTGCACAGCGGACTTCTGGGTGAAAACCGGTGCAACACTTTTGGGCATTACCGAGGGGTATTTGCTCGGCGCGGCGGCGGGGATTCTGCTCGCGGCGGTTACATCGCTTTCCGAGTGGCTGTACGCGATTTTTCGCCCGATGCTGACCGTGATTAAAAGTACACCTGTGGTATCGTTCATCATTTTAGCCCTGGTTTGGATGGAAAAATCCCATGTGCCTGTGTTTATTTCCTTTTTGATGGTCACACCGATGGTTTGGGCAAATCTTGCCGGCGGCATTCGGGAAACCGACCGCAATTTATTGGAAATGGCGCACGCATACGGGTTCTCCAAGCGGCAAATTGTGCAAAAAATTTATATCCCGAGCGTGACGCCGTCCCTTTTGACAGCACTGACGACCGCCATCGGCTTTGCATGGAAAGCGGGCATCGCCGCCGAGGTCATCAGCACGCCGCGCAATTCCATCGGGGCGCAGCTTTACAATGCCAAAGTGTATCTCGAAACCGTGGATTTGTTTGCCTGGACGGTCGTGGTTGTTTTGCTGAGTATGCTGTTTGAAAAACTGATTGTATACGCCGTCGGAAAAATCGGCAGTGTGACGAGAGGGGGCGTGTCCAAATGACCGTGCTGTTCGACAAGGTTTGCAAATCCTTTGACGGAAAACAGGTCTTTTCGGATTTTTCCTATACGCTCTCTCTGCAAGGCATAACCGCGTTAATGGGGCCGTCCGGCTGCGGAAAGACTACACTTCTGCGCTTGCTGTGCGGCTTGGAAAGCCCGGACAGCGGCACAATATCGGGTGCGCCCGAAACCTATACCTTTTTGTTTCAGGAAAACCGCTTGCTACCGTGGGCGTCCGCCCTTGAAAATGTCGCCTTGGTCAGTGACACGCAAACCGCACAAACCATTTTACGCAAAGTCGGTTTGGCACAGGAATTGCAAACCTTACCGTCATCCTTGTCCGGCGGGATGCAACGGCGGGTAGCGTTGGCGCGTGCACTTGCGCACAAAAGTCCCGTTTTGCTGTTGGATGAACCGTTTAAGGGGTTGGATGCAGACCTTTGCCGCGAGATGATTGCATTGCTTCGGCAAGAAGCACAAACGCGGCCGATTTTGCTTGTAACACACAGCTTGCAGGAGGCGGAATTGGCGGGGGCAACCGTCATAAATTTAAATACTATACAAAAAAATATGTGAGAATTCGGCACATTTTGTGACAAACGCGAAAAAATCGTGTATGATATTGTCATTAACTGTCGAAGGGTGTGACAACAATGGACGAAAACGCACAGCGAAAACGGTCTGTTGTTGTCTCTTTATTTTTGTCCGGTTTGCTTTTGATTATATCCTTTGGATTGCAGATGCAAACAAAAAATACCTTACAGGCACTTGCTGCGGCGTCGGTGACTGCACAGCAGACGGCACAAACAAATCCAACTGCGGTGCCGACATCTGTTTCGGAAACGGAAGCAGTCCTTGCACAAATACAGAACACAGCGCCTGTTTCGGAAAAAGTCGCCGCCGCAAAGCAGGCGAATATCACCAAATCTACAAAAGAAACCACACCGACATCCACCGAAAAGCAGACGGAAATCAGTCCGATTCTGCTTGTGAATACCAATACGAGAAAAATTCACAGCCCGGACTGTGCCTATGCGCAAAATATCAAAGAAGAAAACCGCGCGCAAATCACGCGGGAGGAACTGTCTGCATACGAGCAAAACGGCTATACGCTATGCGGGCATTGCAAGGGGTGTGCAAAATGAAGCCTGCCGAAGAGAAGAAACAGCGTGAACACCGCACGCACAATACGGATAAACTGTTATGGCTGCTGAGTTTGTTGCTTTTGACACTTAGTGCGGCTTCGCTTTGGAATGCCTATCGTCTGCATAAAACGGCAAGTGAACTACTGCGCGTCGCAACGGCGGTACCGCCGTCTGTGGTTTGGTATGAAGAAGTCGAAACGCAAGAAACGGCGTTGCCCGAAACGGCTGTGTCTGCATTTGCGCCGCCTGCGGATGCGGCAGAAACCGGAACAACCTATATTTTGAATACAAGCTCGAAAAAAATTCATTCGCCGACTTGCCGCTATGCCACATCCATGCAGGAGACAAATAAACAGGTGGTCACGGATAAATCCTTGGAAGATCTCTTGAACGAAGGATACAGCAAATGTTCCGTGTGTAACGCGGAATAGGGATTTCTCCGTCATTTTGCCGAATTTTTCGGGGCGAAATTTTAGCGAAAAAATACGACGGAATCTACCGAATGCCCAAAAAAGCTTTTAATTTTTGGGCAAAATGCAAACAAAATTTTGAAAATATCAAAAAATCCCTTGCAAAAATCACAAACATTGTGTAAAATACATAGTAAATGAATTGTCAGATTGTATAAAACTACTATCGGAGGGATGAACCCATGTCCA
>JBJEPV010000119.1:0-9123 GCA_051881415.1 Candidatus Fimenecus sp. | reverse complement strand
CTTTATACGCACTGCCGTCACTGCGGTAGCCCATCAGGGTTAAAATTTGTTGGGTTAACTTGCCGTTTTGCCAAACATAATCGACAAAGTATTCCAATTTGCCGTCCGTGCCGTACTGCCGTTTTTGCGTACGCAAACCGTCGGCGTCATAGTCAAACTGCGTTTTGCTCCCGTCGCCGGGCTGAATTTCGACAAGCTGTTTTCCCGCCCAAACATAGGTTGTGTCGCCGTATTGTTTCGGGTTGCCCGCCAAATCGTAGGTAATGCTTTTGCCGTTGTAGGACGAAAGGCGGTCTTTCCAAGTCAAAAAGGTATATTTTGACTCGTTGGTCTGTTGCACCGCACCGAGCGACGAGGACAAGGTATAGTTATATATCTTTTCCGAAACGCGGTTGCCGCCCCGGTCGTACTGATACACAAAGGTTTTGCCGCGCACATTGTCGTCCACACGCGTTAATTGGTTTGCTTCATCATATGTGTAGCGGTAGCGGAGCGTGTGAGAATTGTCCGCATTGACGGCATATTCTGCCGTAATATTGCCGTTTGCATCATATTCATAAGCCAATCCGTAATTTGCCACCGCATTTTCGGCGGTCATTGCCGTGCCGTAAGTTAAGCGGTTTTGAAGCGTTGCCACACGGCTTTTTGCAGATGTCCCTGCGGTTTCGTAGGTAAAATCGCTTATAACAGCGGCAAAGGGGGCGGTATTTTCCTGCGCGGTTTCGGCATTGCCGGTGGTGACTGCCTTTTGCAGTACTCTGCCGAACATATCGGTGGACTGCAACAGGGCAAGGGTATTCTCGTTTACCGAAATTTCGGTTTTAGAGGCAGAAATTTTCGTTTCCGCATTGCGCGTGGTTTCGGTTGGTTTTGCGGTATATGTATATGCACCCTCAATATATTCCACGGTATTCCCCGCGCTGTCTGTATTGCAGAAATACAGCAAGCCGTCGCTTGTATAGACCTCTACGGAATTTTCGTTGTAAAACACCGTGCGGTCGGTTTCGTTGTCCACCACGCAAGTGACATTGCCGAATGCGTCATAGCAATAGCGGAAACGGTCGGTTGTGCCGCCGTCATAACTGATGCCTATAACGCGGTTTTCCGCATCATAGCGGTAATGCACGGTGTCGCCGTTGCCGTAGCGCACGCTTTCCAATCGGCTGTGGTTTACACCCTCGCCGTAGGAATAGTCCGCCGCCGCAGTGGACAGAACAGCCCCTGCTGCCGCCGCGGTAGTGCCCGCATACAGGCGGTCCACATTGTTCCAACGGTCATAGTCTATGAAATACGAAAAGTCATTATGCCGGATTTGCACCACGCGGTCATTCAAATAGCTGTAATTTGTAACCATTTTGGTTGGCGGCGTAAGCCCGAGTGCTTCCGAAGCAAGCCCCGAAACAGGCGTTTTAACTTGTGTTAACGCACCCATCGCGTTATAGGTGTATTGTTCAGCGTTCCCGCGCGCGTCCGTAACCGTTTTGAGCATACCGTTGGATTCGTTGTAACTATACTGTATGGTACTCCCGTTTTCGTCAATGGAAGTCTTCAAGTAGTTGCCGGTATCGGAATATGCTCTCGTCGTCAACATGGTTAGGAGTGCATTTGCATTATAGCCCGAAATAGACAGTGATGTCAAGTTACCGTATTCGTCATACTGAATGTCAAACAACTTTTTGCATTGCGGACAGGTGCATTCTTGTTCGCTTGCACACCGGCAGGAACAGCCCAGCCGCGTACAGCTTGCGCATACACAGCCTTTACATTCGGGGCAGGTGCATTCTGCCGCATTCGCGCAGGTGCAGGGGCACCCCGCGCCGTATTCGCACGTTGCACCGCAAACACAACGGGCGGGCGTTTCGGCTCCTGTCTCCGCGTTTGCCGAAGCGTTTTCGGGCAATTCGGTTTCTTCGTCTGTTGTTTCAATCACAGGCGCCTGTTCGTAAGAAAGGCACGGCAACGCCCAAGCCACCGCGGCAGGGTGGTTTTTATATTCCACCGCAAATGTAACGGCGGTGCAGTCGCCTTTCAACAGCACGGTTTCCGAAACAAACTGCCAATCCGCAATAAAATCATTCACCGCTTTTTTCACCGTTTCGGTTTCGGTGACGGTTTCGCCGTCTTTCTCGGTCGTGTAGGTATAAGTCAAGGTGATGCCCGCAAAACGGTCATCCGTAAAGTGCGTGGTGTCTTCAAATTGGCGATGCAATGCGTTATCCGTACCGTTGGAGACAACATCGGCTTTCATCCAGCCGCTGATGGTCACAAAATCGCCCTCGTGCCCGTCTATCGCAACGGTTTGCGCCATGGTATAGTCCGCGGTTTTCGAGGCAGGCAGGGAAATTGTGCGCGCATTATAGCCGTTTATAGGTGTACGCGCGACGGAATACGCAAAATTGTGTTGCCAAGGGTTGCCCGCCTGTATGGCGTCTTTCCAAAATTGGCTGTCCTCCAACAGATTATATGCGCCGTAGCCACTGCCTTTTTCCAACTGCAAGCAATCGGCGTAGAATGTGCCTGCTGTACCCTCAAAGCCCAAAGAGACCGTAAGCGCCGCAACGCCGTTCGGCACATTTAAACTCACGCTGTACCGCGTGTATGTATCAGAGGTTGCCGCAACCGTGCGCACAGCCGTATCCAGGAGTTCCCCGTCGCTGTCCAGCGCACCGATTTGCATTATCAGCCGTTCCGTTCCCGTAAAGCCTGCCTGCGCACGAATATAGGCGGAAAATGTGAATGTACCCGTCGCATAGCACGATACGGTTTGCGAAAATCCGTCAGAGACTGCCTCTGCGGCTTCGCATTTCACGGAATGTGTCCCTGCATAGGCATCGGTATCCACAATTGTAAAATGCGTGCTTCCGTCAGTTGCCCAATTTTGCCAGCCGTCTTCAAAACTTTGGTTTCCCAGCAAATTGACGCCGTTGGTGCGCTGTGCACCCGACGCCATATCGGTATAATTGCCGCGCGCGTCTGTAACAAGTGCTGTTCTGCCGTATTTGTCAAATTGGATGGTTTCCGTAACACCGTTTCTGTCACTGAAAGTCACTTGCCGCGGACCATCGGGCGTAACAGTAATGGAGTTGCCCAAGGTGTACCCCGAAAGAGTGCCTGTGTCCTGTGCATATTCCGACACACTGCGCACCCGCCCGAAATCGTCATATGTATAATTGAGTTTATACATATTGCGGCTGATTGCGGCGGTTAAGCGATTGTCCGTATCGTATTCATAGTTTGCCAATGCGCCGTCCGGGTAGGTAACCTGCGTTAAATTGCCGCTTTCGTCATAACTATAAAGTGTTTTTAAATCAGACGAAGTGTCACCTGCTTGAATGGAACTTCCGTTTGTCAGCGCCGTATAGCACTGTATGCGCACTAACTGCCAATTGTTATAATTAAACGCATACATTCTGCCAGCACCGTCCACAATGTGTTTGATGCAAAAGTAGTTTAAATCCGATGTTACATCACTGTAATAATCAATGATTGCCGCTATATTCGAATAGTTTTCTTTATAAATTTTGATCAAACGCCCGTTTGCGTCAAATTCCTCAATTTCGCCGTTCGGTGTTTTCAATTTTAGTCGATCGACTTCCAACGCATTGCAAGATGCAGGCATATTTTCATAGCCGATAATCTCATAGCCGCTGCTGCCGAAAATATCAGCGTTATCGTCTTCAAATGTGATGGTACCGTCGTCTGCAACCTGCATCGCAAAATGCAGAATATTCCCGTTCCCATCAGCATAGCAAAGCATACCGTTTCCGTCCGCCAAAACATCGTTAACAAACAGAATACGGTTGTAATTCGTCAGCCAACCGTTGCCGTATACCGCCGGCATAGTCGGAGTTTCCTCTCCCAAATTGTTTAACAGACGAATATACTTTTCCAATTTAACATAAATAGCCGGATTGTATACCATAGAAACGGCTACAGGCATACGATTTCCGCTGATAGAAATATCATCACGGCAAAGCAGCAATCTTTGTGAAAAATCATTGATATAAGAGGTGCCTGCACGGCCGACATCCTGCGTGTGATAGTCAAATCGGCTGTTATACCCGTAGGATTCCACAAAATCAATGTATAAGAATGCCCCGCCGTTTTGCGCCTCCTGCGTCAAGAAAAATCCGGCGGCATAGGCGCTGTTATCATAACTGTAAATGGCGATACCGTGGTTTTCTTTGTCGCCCGATAGCCATTGCGAAAATGTCTTTGTAATATTAAAATGAATAAGCTGCCATTCCGAAACATTTGCAACACCGGTGTAGTAATCAATCGGCTCAGCGCTGTACTGCGGTTTGGTTTGATAGGTAACCGTGTCGGGGTCAAAATCTTCTGTGATTTCATATGCCGCCAAATTCATGCCGGCACCTGTGAACACCAATTCCACATCGACCGGCGTCATATCCTCAGTTAATATATCTAATTGTTCTGTATAAAACTGAACATAGGTCTCAAAGTATTCGCCGTTGTTGGTCTGTTCACCGGTTTCTTCGTCTACGACTATCCCGTTGGAAACAACATCAAGCACACTGCTGTGGTAATTCTCAGTCGGTGCACTGCTTTTTACCGTGCAAGCGGTAAACCAATCCTCTTCCCTTAAGCGAATAATCGGGTCAATCATAACGGGATATTGCCGAACGGATGCAAGCAACCATTCCTGCGACGGCGCATAGGTCAGTGAATATGTATCAGACACCGTTGCTTGCAAAGAGGTTGCAATCTCCGTCGATACTGCGCCGACAGCATCTTTCATAAACGGTGCAGGAATCTTAAAAATCTCTGTTCCCGCATTATCCACGAATGCAACAGCATTGTCCGCTTGCAAAACAGCCGATAAACCGGGGGCATAAATCGAAAAAGTATAGGCATCTCGTACAGCGGATTTCCTTTGAATGACGATATTTTCCTTCACGGTTTGTGCAGAAATACTGTATTCCAAATCCGTATGCGGCAACACATCTTCATAAAGTGCCGTTTCGCTTGTGGTTTTCAGTAATGCTGTTTCGGTTGTATCTTCTTGGCTCGGCGTATTCGACGCAGACGCATTTTCTGCAATCGCAATTTCGCTTTGTTGTGTTTCAGATAAAGTGAATTGTAAGGTATAACCGTTATTGGTAAGCACAATGCCATTTTCCTGTGATAAAGTTTGCGGCAAGGCGACATCCAAAGGATTATCGGTGTTGGTGTAAACGGCTGTTCCGTTGCGTGTCTCTTCAGTGAAAGTGTTATCAATATCCAACCATTCGCCGTTCTGCATATAATGTAGGGGCTGTGACGAAATCATGGCTGTATAAGTACCGTCTGATTTTTGATATACTTTTGTGTGTTCGTCTCGTTTTTCCGTAACTTCACACAGAATTTCATTGCTTACTTCTTGTTGCTCAGCGTCATCTTCTATGCTTTCGTCCACAGCAGGCGCCGACAAATCCGTCGCAAATGCCTGCATGGGTATAATGCTTAGAAGTGTGCATACGCACAGCAGCATAGCAATCAACTGAAATACCGTCTTTTTAGTCTTTTTCATTTTTCGTTCCCCTTTTATTTTATCGTTGTTCTTGAAACGGTTTAGAACTTACCCCGCATTTATGTTCTTTATGATCATTGAACGTCTCGTTTTTGGTAAAAGTATACATATTTTTAAATTTCTCTGTCAATTAAAAAGCAAAAACGTCGAAAAAATGAGCAAAACTGCAATAATAACCATTTGTATTACATAGAATGGTGATAAATAATCTTGGGAAAAGTATATAAAAGAGTCTCAAAGAAAAGAGAAAATTGATTTTGCATCATTTTTTCATATTCGAGCAAGTGGCGTGGGAAAGATGCTTTCGCGTATTCGCTAAAAAGCAATCCACAAAACACGAAACAAAACCATATATCCGTGCGTCCTTGTTTCAGTAGATTCTGCGGGCTAAGGATTGCCTTTTTATACCCTTTTTCGCAATCAAATTCCACAGAAAAAGTGCACCTTTTGGTTCGTAATACCGAGAGGTGCACTTTTTTTCGTGCAAGCATTGAAACATAAGGCTTTTCGTAAAAAATCAAATCATATAAAGGGAAAACAGCTGATTTTTAATAAAAAAGGCACAAAAAGAGATGCCCATCAACATATGCCACCCCATACCTTTGTCACGAACTGTATCGATGCAGGCGTGAAACCGGAAATCGTGCAGAAGAATGTCGGTCACGCAAGTATTGAAACCACATTCGATATTTATAACGAGGTCCGAAAAATCAGTGAGAAAAGCGAACTGCAAAAAGTAAACGATTTTTACAGCAGTCACGGCTTGTCAACTCAGGATTTCAGCGAATCGGGGGAATAAGCATAATAACGTTGCTTTGTTGCACTTCTTCGAGACGATAAGATTTATATTCGTATACATATTTGTGTCTTAGATAAAGAATATAAATCATAATTCGATAAAAAGTACAAATAACAAAACAAAAAACATCATTAAAAGTGCAAATAACTTTTATAATAACTTGAAAAAAGGTGCAATTTATGCTATGATGCATTTATCAAATGCTCGGAGGATTATCTATGGAACGAATTGCATTGCAAAAATTGATAAATTGGAATAACAACAAAAGTAAAAAGCCCTTGATCGTTTGGGGTGCAAGACAGGTCGGTAAAACTTATCTTGTACAAGAAATTTTTGCTAAAACCTTTTATAAAGATAACTATATCTATGTGGATTGCAAAAAAGAAGATGAAATCCGTGAATTCTGTTCCAAGACCGCCAATGCGGAAAGAATCATTGAATACATCTCATTGCGAAAAGGTAAGCAGATTACCCAAAATACACTTTTGATTTTTGATGAAGTGCAGGAATGTCCCAATATCATTTCTTCGCTTAAATATTTTTGTCAGGATTATAGAGAAATCCCTGTTATTGCTACCGGCTCAATGGTACGTATTAAACTCCAAAGAGAAACCCATAAGCGAGGTTCAAAGGAAAATGATAAGTTTCTTTTTCCCGTTGGAAAGATAAATCAAATGACGGTTTATCCTATGACCTTTGATGAGTTTTTGATGAACAGTAATAAAATGCTTTATACCGCCGTCAAAAAAGCGTATGACAACAAGCAGCCGTTGGAGAAAAAAATTCACGAGTTAGCGATGGAGCAAGTTTATAGATATCTGTTGGTGGGTGGTATGCCTGAAGCGGTCGAAGCCTATATTGATGGAAATAACCTGTTTGAATCAAGAGAAATTCTCAAGGTTTTGTATGACAACTATCTTTCTGATATGGAATTGTATCAGGCAAGTCAGGAATCCGTTTTGCGTTCCCGTGTCTTGTTTCAAAATATTTACAGAGAACTTAACAAAGAGTCCAAAAATTTTTCACCCGGACTTATTGAAGAAAAAAGCAAAAAAAGAGATTATGCAACATCTATTCAGTGGCTCACAATGGCGCACATTGTCAATCAATCCTTCCAACTGAAAGCGCATATTACAATGCCGCTTATGCCGGATAACGAAAGCAACTTCCGTCTGTTTCTCGGTGATATTGGTATGTTCTCATATCAAAGCGGTATCAATGCTGCTTCATTTATATCGAACGAAAGAGAAAACACCTTGTCAGGTATTTTCTTTGAAAACTTTGTGGCAAATGAACTGATCGCCAAAGAGCATAAACTGTTTTATTGGCGTGGAAAATCATCTGCTGAACTTGAGTTTATTATCGAGTCGGATAATAAACTGTACCCAATCGATGTTAAAAAAAGCAGGGGTACACTGAACTCTCTCCAAAAGTTCTCGAATCACAACAAGTTTGAGTATGCCATTAAGGTTTCTAAAAACAATTACGGCTATAATCCTGAGCAAAAACTGCTCACGATACCGTTTTATTTTATCCCGTTTGTAGCCGAAGACCTTGCGGATGGAACAATGAACATTTAAAACCTATGCTGATTCTATTTTAGATTTATTTGAAAATGATTTCGTCATGGACGATTTCTGTTGCTCTATTGCGGATATTATTCATCTTTTGCACCGGCAACATTGCGTTAAAGAACGTAGGTACGGTTCGCTGTGTTTTTGGAAAAGGAACTCTGCAACATCGCGCAAAAACTGTTTTCCTGTGTGCCCAATACACTCGATAGTTCAAGGCACGAGAATGATTGAATTTTGCTACATCGCAATTCTATTAGCCATTTTTGAAAAAATATTGATTTTGGATAATAGCGGCGATGAGATGTCCATATACAACATAACAAATATAGATTAAGAAAATGCTTGCGCTTTGCGGCACTTCTTTAAGACGATTGGTAGTCTCTCAAACTAACTTTCGTTGCAACTTCCACAGTGGGACACCTTTGAAATTGTACTATATTTAATTATATACACAACTTTTAAAGCTCTGTGCGTAATTTTTTTATTCCTGATTATGATTACTGACCTGAACAGCATGTTTTCGGTTGCATTTTTGTTAACACTATCGTTTACACTTTCTCGTATATTTTAGTGTAAAATTTAAAAATTCGTAAGGCTTTCGGAATTCCAAAAAAGGTCCGAGAAACCTTGATATATCAACAAAAAACGGTATTCAGAAAATGCCCTGAATACCGTTTTCTTTGGCTGGGGTGGCAGGATTCGAACCTACGAATGCAGCAGTCAAAGTGCTGTGTCTTACCGCTTGACGACACCCCAATATGCAATTTTATAAGGAAAACTCCGCCCAAACGCCTTTGTGCTTCGGCGGAGTTTCCTGTGGGGTGGAATATCGGATTCGAACCGATGGTCTCCAGTGCCACAAACTGGCGCTTTAACCAACTAAGCTAATCCCACCATATCGTCATTGAAACTTAAATTTGAATTTTCCGCTCAATCTCTCGCGCAAAAGCGCGACGCTTTGAGGAACACCGCTTTGCTTCGCAAATCGTGCATCCTTGTGCTTGCGCACTGCGGACTTCGCAGCTAAAAATGATTCACTGAATCATTTTTTTGAACGCTGCTCACCCCCTCGGGGTTCGAGCCCCTTGGAACGGGTGCTTACAAAGCAATGTATGACAGTCTCAAATCTCTCGCGCAAAAGTGGCGCGCTGAGAGGGACTCGAACCCCCGACCCTCTGCTTAGAAGGCAGATGCTCTATCCAGCTGAGCTATCAGCGCAA
>JBJEPV010000118.1:0-9174 GCA_051881415.1 Candidatus Fimenecus sp. | reverse complement strand
TCGGTTTTTGTGAAGTCTATTCTTTTTTCTGTTGCACTTGATATTATAATCTGCCGTCGACTGCGTGGCACGCGCCAATTCGTTCCGCGTGCAAATCCTCTTTGGCAAAGCGGACGATTTCCCGTGCCGCCTCGGTGGCGTAGCCTTGGTGCCAGCGATCAAAACGCAGATTATACCCGACACGCCACTGTTTGTAATCGGCGTTCCAATATATTCCCCCCGAGCCGATAAGCACGCCGCTTTCCTTTTCCACAAAGCCGAAATCATATTCGTTGTCAGAGTTGTGGTCGATGCTTTCGAGCCACGCAACGGTTGTTTCTATACGCTCGTGATTCGGGTAAGTCATATATTTTGTCACCCGTTCGTCACTTGCCCACTCGAATACGGCGGGTGCGTCCGTGACGCGCAGGGGACGCAAAATCAGTCTTTCTGTTTCTAAAATCGGTGTTTGCATATGTATCACTCCTTGTGGTGTATTTTATGGATGCGGTAGGGGCAAACGGTGTCCGCCGGTGGATTTGGGTTTGATGTAGTTTTACGGCGGGGGCAAGCCACCCGCCCTACCCCGTAAAATGTATTTCGTGCGTAGGGAACGGTCTTGACCGTTCCGCAAAATCTCATCAAATTTTGCGGGCGAACACTGCATAGGTGCGTTTTTCCACGCCGCCCGATTGTTATTCTGCGCCGTCCAAGCGAAGAATCTCGTTTCGCGTATTCTATACTTTGCGCTGTTTGAGATTCTTCACTTCGTTCAGAATGACACTTTATTATCCGTGCGAAACGGATATAAAAAACCGCCGATGCTGTATGCACCGACGGTTTATTTTAGGTTTCTCAAAAACTAAAATTTCCGTTCCGCACGATGAACACAGCAAAATAAGACCAACATAGAACGTTTGGCCGACGGCAACATATTCATCGCGGAAAAACGAGTCAACATTGTGTTCATCTCCTTTGGAAAATTTTTCACAGTATACCACACGAAAAATCCGTTGTCAACATCTATTTGACATTCCCACCGATTTATACTACAATATTCTTGTGAGTAAATTGAGCAATTGCGGGCGCGTTTTACGCGAATGAGGAAAGTCCGAGCATCACACAGCAGGGTAACGGCTAACAGCCGCCGAGGGCGACCTTAGGGAAAGTGCATAGAGAGATACCGCCGCATTTTGCGGTAAGGGTGGAAAGGCGAGGTAAGAGCTCACCGGGGCGTCGGTAACGGCGCTGCCAAGTAAACCCTACCCGATGCAACATCGACCGAAGTTGTCAGCTGGGCAGATACTTCGACGGATGGCTCCAGCGTATCGGCAACGGTGCGCGTAGATAGATAATTGCTTTAAACGACAGAACTCGGCTTACAGGTTTACTCACATTCTGTTTTGCGCCCCATACACTGTTATGGGGTGATTTTTATGTTTGAAGCGTTTGTCGGTGCGGTATTTGTCGGGTTAATTCTGTTCGGATTGTTGGCGCTTTGCTATTGCCTGATGGTCAAAGCGATGCAGCCGAAAAAGAAATTCGATTATTACATAGTCATTCCGGCAAAACGCTGTGACAGCGATGTCACGGCGGCGGCGTATGCCGCGCGGATGAAAATGGGCTTTTTGGGCGACGAACCGTACGGCAGTGTGGTGATTTTGGACTGCGGTATGGACGAAACCCAGCGTCTCAGTTGTTTAAATGTGTGCCGCGAAAGCAACGGCATTTATCTCTGTGACGAAAAATCGTTTAAGGATTTGTTTTTATGAGCGAGGAAGTACAAACGGAAATTTTGCAGGGCACGGTGGAGGATATTAAATTCCGAAACGAGCAAAACGGATATACGGTTTTGGAGGTTGGGTGCGATGACGAGTTGATTACCGCCGTCGGCACTTTTTCCGACATCTCCGTCGGCGAAAGCGTGCGACTGTCGGGCATGTGGACTTTTCATTCCACTTTCGGGCGGCAGTTTAAGGTCGAGGCATTCGAACGCGAAATGCCCGCCACCGCCGAGCAGTTATATAACTACCTTGCCGCGGGGGCGGTGAAGGGGATCGGCCCTGCCACGGCGCAAAAGATTATTGAAAAATTCGGCGAAAATGCCTTTGATGTGTTAGAAAACGAGCCGAAAAAATTGGCGACCATTAAGGGCATTTCCCTTGAAAAAGCGGAAAAAATGCAGGCGAGCTTTAAAAAGCAGTTTGCCGTGCGCAATATTATGATTGCGCTCGAAACTTACGGTATGTCGCCGCGTGAATGCATCGCCGCTTACGAGGCGTTCGGCTCGAATGCCGTGGAGCGCGTGACGAAAAATCCGTTTGAACTGTGTGATGCAGACACGGGTATCGGCTTTGAGCGTGCCGAAGCGATTGCCGACGCGCTTCCCAATCCGCCCGAAAGCGATTTTCGCGTGCGGGCGGGGATTACCCATATCGTGCGGCAGAATTTGTATTCCAACGGCCACACCTGTATTCCGCGCGAAAAACTGCTGAGAATTGCGGCGGACTATCTTTCTGTGGGCGAAGAGGCGGTGGATATTCAAATCGACACCCTGACCTCGTCGGGGGCGCTGACGGCAAAGGAACTGAACGGGCGGGAATTTATTTTCTTAACAAGTGCCTACCGTGACGAAAAAACGATTGCCGACCGTATGAAAATTCTGTTGCGTTTTCCGCCGCCGCAGTGCGAAACGCTGGATAAGGATATTGAAAAGCAAGAAATGCAAGACGGCATCACCTATGCCGAAACCCAGCGCGAAGCCATCAAAACCGCGGTTTCGCGCGGGGTACTTATTTTGACAGGCGGCCCCGGCACAGGTAAAACCACCACGCTAAACGGGATTTTAAGGCTGTTTGAACAGCAAGGCTTAGACATAGCCCTTGCCGCGCCGACAGGGCGCGCCGCCAAGCGTATGACGGAACTGACCGGCCGCGAGGCAAAAACCATGCACCGCCTGTTGGAGGTCGAGTGGGACGAACATGACCGCCCTGTGTTCAAGCGGAATTTGCGCAACCCGCTCGAATGTGAGGTGTTGGTGCTGGACGAGCTTTCGATGGTGGACATCAGCCTGTTTGCAAGTTTGATGCAGGCGTTGCCGTTCGGTTGCCGCTTGATTATGGTCGGCGACAGCGACCAACTGCCGCCCGTGGGCGCGGGGAATGTGCTTGCGGATTTAATTGCCAGCGGACTTTTGCCCGTGGTGGAACTGACAGAGGTATTCCGTCAGGCAATGGGCAGTTTGATTGTCTTAAACGCCCACCGCATTGTCGCGGGCGAAATGCCCGATGTAGACCGCAAAGACGGCGATTTCTTCTTTATGGAACGCCCAAATCCCTATGCGGCATCGCAAACGATTGCCGCGCTTTATGCAAAGCGTCTGCCCGAAGCCTACAAATTTTCGCCGCAAAACGATATTCAGGTGCTTTGCCCCTCAAAAAAGGGCGAGACGGGTACGGTGCATCTCAACAAAATTTTGCAGGACCTTGTCAATCCCCCCGCCGATGAGAAAAAGGAATTGACCGTTGGCTTTCGCACCTTCCGTGTGGGCGACAAGGTCATGCAGACCAAAAATAACTATAACATCACTTGGGAAAAACCGGACGGCGAAACGGGCGACGGGATTTTCAACGGCGACATCGGCGTGATTGAAAATATCGACATCCACACCGAAACCGTGCAGATTTGTTTTGACGACCGCAGCGCCGTGCTTGCCAAAGAGCAGATGACCGATGTGGAGCTTGCCTATGCCGTGACGGTGCACAAAAGTCAGGGCAGCGAATTTTCCGCGGTGATTATGCCCGTGGTGTCGGTTTTGCCGAACCTTTGCTACCGCAATCTGTTGTATACCGCCGTAACGCGCGCAAAACAACTGCTGATTTTGGTCGGCACGCGTGCGGAAATCCAAAAAATGGTGGAAAACGATAAAAAAACCCGCCGCTATTCGGCGCTCAAAACCTTTTTAACAGAATAACAACTCGAAAACAAAAGTCCCCTTGCCGAAAGGGGACTTTTTGCTTGCACCGTGTCGTTTTTCCCGGCGGTGCATATACGGTCTGCGTGTGAAAATCGGTCTACGGTTGACAGAATATTTTTCCTATGCTATACTGATTTTACCAAAATGAGAGGGGCGTATTTCAAAATGAAAAAAATAATTGCGGTATTTTTGAGTTGCACCATGTTGTTTGGCGTGTTGGTATTGCCTTGCTTTGCGCAAGAGCCGCTTGCGGAAAATTGCTGTTATATCGGCGATTTTAACGAGGATGCAATAATCACGGCTGTCGATGCGCGTATGTTTTTGCAGATTGGCGCAGGTATGCGTACCTATGATGCGGCGCGTTTCCCTGCGCTTGATTGCAATGAAGACGGCAAGCTAAACGCCGTGGACGCGCGGTATGTTTTGCAAATGGCGTCCGGGCGGCGCAACAAAGTTGTGTTGCATTTAGACACGGGCGAACGCGAGGTTATCGGGCCGCCGATTTATGCGTTGGAGGAGGCCGTTTCGCTGGTTTGCGCGCAAACGGCAAGTGCCGCGGCGGGCGGATATACCGTCAGCGGGAACTGCGCGCTGTCCGAGGATGTGGATGTGGGGAGTGCAACTTCTGTTTTGAACAAGGTCATTCAATCCGTTGACCCGAATGCAGATGTCAATTCGGTGTTCGGCGCATTCCTCGGCGTTGGGCAAGAAACCTATACGGTGCAGGCGGCGGATGCGCGTCCGGTTGGGCGGTTTGATTTGCAGGCATTCCGTTTGACCGCCGCAGATGTGCAGCAGTATTATCAGGAAGGGAATACCTTGTATTTCCGTTTGCAGGATTGTCAAAATCCGCAGAAAAACGGTACGCAAAGCCTTGCAAAGGTGACCAATGCCTTCCCGACCGAGGCGGAGATTTCTGCCGCATTCCAAGAGCAGGTCGGCAGTACGGGTATGCGTGTCAACTCCTATCAAAGCACCGTGTCTGACATTTTGCTGACAGTGGTACTGTCCGACAGCGGTATCGAGTCTATAAAACTGCATTATGTCAATGATATGGATTTAGAATTCAAGATGACGAGTCTAACCATGCAAAGCACCGGTCAGACGACCACCGACATTCTGTATTCCGACTTTACACAAGCCTAAAATTCCGAAAAAAACCGTGTGCCCTCTGTGTTTGTTGCACAGAGGGCACATTCTTTATACGCGTTACAAAATAATACAAATCAAGCCGTTACAGCCTTCGTTTATCACGCGTTCCAGCGTTTCCTGCAATTTCATACGCGCGTCGGCGGGCATATGGAACAGTTTACTGCGTAGCCCCTCGTTGACAAGTTCATGCAAAGAAGTGCCGAAAATGTTGGATTCCCAAATCTTTTTCGGGTCTTCCTCAAACCCTTTAAGCAAATACCGCACCAATTCCTCCGACTGACTTTCACTGCCGACAATCGGCGCGACCTCGGTTTGAATGTTGGCTTTCAGCATATGAATGGACGGTGCCGAAGCGGAAAGCTTCACGCCGTAACGCCCGCCCTGCTTGACAATCTCGGGCTCGTCAAGCGTCAGTTCGTCAATGGTCGGCATCACAATGCCGTAGCCCGTCGCCTCCACTTCGTCGAGGGCGGATTTGAGTTTTTCGTACTCTTTTTTCACCGCGGCGAGTGCGCACATTTGTGTAATTAAGCCTTGCTCGCCGTCAATTTCCAATCCCGTTTTTTCCGAAAGCACGCGGTAGAACAAATCGCCGTTCATCGTGACCGATATCCAAGCCGTGCCTTGCCCCAACTGCATAGATGCGATTTTTGCGTCTGTGATGTATTCACAGCCTTTCAATTCCTCCGTCAAGACGGCGACATCGCGTACCAAATTCATTTTGTCGCACGCCGTGCCGACCGCGCCGTATACCGTCGCGCGCAGTTTGTGCTCGGGCGGCAAAGATACCAGCCATTGCGGAAAATCCACGGCAATTTCCCGAATGGGAAATTCAAATAAAACTTGTGTTAAAATCTCTTTAATATCGCTTTCCGTCAGTTCCAAGCAGTTGACGGGCATCACGGGTACGGCATATTTTTCGCTTAACTGTTCCGACAAAAGCCGCGCACTGTCCGACTGCGGATAGGTGCAGTTCAACAGCACCACAAAGGGCTTGCCGAGCGCCTGCAATTCCCGAATGACGCGGGCCTCTGCTTCTTCGTAATCCGCACGCGGAATGTCGGAAATACTGCCGTCCGTTGTCACGACCAACCCGATGGTGGAATGTTCGTTAATTACCTTTTGCGTGCCGATTTCCGCCGCGCGGTCAAAGGGCATTTCCTCCTCCGACCACGGCGTGCGCACCATGCGGGGCTTATCGCCCTCCACATAGCCCAATGAGCCGGGCACAATGTAGCCCACGCAGTCTATCATACGCACGGAAAATGCGGCGTTGTCGGGCAGATGCACCTCCACGGCATTTTCGGGGATGAATTTCGGCTCGGTTGTCATAATCGTCCGCCCCGCCGAGGATTGCGGCAGTTCGTCAACTGCGCGCGTGTGCATGGCTTCGTCCGAAATATGCGGCAACACGAGCGTATCCATAAACCGTTTGATAAAGGTGGATTTCCCCGTGCGCACGGGGCCGACCACGCCGACGTAAATATCGCCGTTCGTGCGGGCGGCAATATCTTTATAAATGCTTCGATTTTCCATTTTTCCGTCCCTCCTCAAACTCTCGGAATTAACAGCTTGCGATTTTCCGTCAGGGTGTCGCCGCCCAGCGCATTTTGCGTCAAAATCGCATCGGCAGTCGTGTTATAGCGGCAGGCAATGTCCCAAACGCTTTCGCCCGCCTGCGCAAAATAAATGGTCAGCGCCGCCTGCGTTTGCCGCTTTTGATTTTCCGTATCCAAAAGGATGTCGGCGGTAATTTGCTGTGTCTGCACCGAAAAAATCACGGCGCTGATGTCCAATTCCGCGCGTACCTCTAAGGTGTTTTCTCCGTTTAATACAAAGCCGATGCCGCTTAGAGTGATGTGCGGCGTGCATTGCAGATTTTCGCCGCTTGCCGCCGTCACGCGCTTGTAGGTGTAGTCAAAATTGCGCTCGGTGTAGCCCCATTGGTGTTCGCGGTCTAAATACAAAATCCCGACGGTTACCGTGCCCTCTACCGTGAGCGTACCGTCCGCGACGGCGGCTTTTTGCGTAAAGCCCACACAGGTAACGTCCGAAACCTGTTGCATGCCGAGGCTTGCAATATCCAAGTTTCCGCGGCAAAGATAGGTATCCGTGCATTTGTCGCAAATGTGCCGCAGTTCCACGGTTTGCTTTTTCAGTTCCAACGGGTACAGCGTGGAATAAGCGTCCAATACGATGTCGGTTTCCATATCCCCGAAGAATTGCAGTTTTGCGCAAATGCAAATGCTCGCGTCCAACAGCCGAAGCGCGCCCGTTGCGTCGGTTTTTGCGGCAATTTCCACACTCGAAACCGTCAGCGCACAGTCCGTTACACAGCCCTCTTCTGCGCCGTCCGCCTCCGTAATTTGGCTGATGGGTAAGGAATGCTCCATCATCTCCAAAGTGCCGGTGTCGTTATCGGCTATGTAAAGCGTACGCAAAATCAGTTCGCCTTTGATGAGCACTTTTCCCGTTACGGGCTTCACATCCTCCAAAAGTGCCGTTGCCTCGCATTTCACAATCTGTGCAATCGACGGTTTTGCCGAGCCCAATTCCAAGGTCTCGCCCAAGCGGAATAATTTTTCCGCGCAACCGAGCAGGTTTGTGCAGGAAACCGTTTTTTTACGCATCTGTACCCCGTCGCCCGAACCGGCGCACAGAAAGGCAGTGTCCGCTTTCGCGTACACGCTGAACGCAATGCAAATACTGCCGTGAATATCCAAACGCCGCGGGGACTGCACACGGCAGTTGACATATTCTGTTTTCGCCGTCGCCGAAACGCACGCCGCGGTCGGCACATTGCCTTCGGCGTACTTTGAAAACGCTACATTTTGCTCAAAGCACCGCACGGTGTTTTCCTCACTGACATACAAAATGCGCAACAGCGCGGAGCCCTCGGCGGTCACGCGGTCGGCGGCGCCTTGCACGGCGGTAATGCGCGGGGTTAAGTTGCATTTCAAAACCCGTACCGCGTCCGGGAAGTATTCGGGCAGGGTGATGTCGCAGTCTACGGGCTGTTCTGCCGTGGCTTCCAACAGCGTTTGTCGGCGCGACAGGGTGTTTGTCTGTTTCGTAAAGTCCATTTTGACCTCTCCTCGCTTTCTGTTCTGTAAAACAAATATGCAGTTCCTGTCCGCAATATGCCAAAAGAAAGTCATTCCCGTTTTCTTGCAAGAAAACGGGAATTGTGCTATACTGAATACAATTCAGAAAGGACTGTATTATGGAAACCACTTTGAACATTGCTTTACTCATAGATTCCGACAACATTTCCCCCAAGTATGTCGAAACGGTATTTGACGAGTTAAAGGACATCGGCACCGTGACCATCAAACGCATTTACGGCGATTGGACGCTCGAACAGGCAAAAAGCTGGAAAGCGCTGTTGCCGAAATATGCCTTAATGCCGATGCAACAGTACGCCTATACCCAAGGCAAAAATTCCACCGACTCCGCCATGATTATCGACGCGATGGATATTTTATACAGCAAAGAGGTCGATGTATTCTGTCTCGCTTCGAGCGACAGCGATTTTACCCGCCTGGCCGCCCGCCTTCGGGAAGAGGGCAAGCAGGTCATCGGTATGGGTGAAAGTAAAACGCCGAAAGCGTTTGTCAATGTGTGCGACTCCTTTCGTTACCTCGATGTGTTAAGCGGCGATATGGATTCTGCGGACAGCGCCGTCGGCAGTATCACACCGCGCAAGGAAATCGAAATGGAAATCCTCTCCATGCTTTCGCAAAAGGAGGTCGGTGCGCGGGTGCAAATCAGCGTGATTAAAGACGCCTTACAGCGCAAATATCCCGACTTTGACGAACGCAACTACGGCTTTTCCAAATTCTCGGTCTTTTTAAAATCCTTTAACGCCTTTAAAATCGTGCCCGATACCCACCGCAACACCCTTTGCATTTGTCAGGAGGATTCCGCCCAAAAAGCGGAAATTGAAGCGTTCGTTTTGCAGCAACTGAAAAAGAGCCGCACAAAACGTCTGAACATCGGCGAAGTTAACTCCCGCATTACCGACCGTTTCCCCGATTTTTCGGTGAAATCGTTCGGCTACAAGCAAA
>JBJEPV010000117.1:0-9326 GCA_051881415.1 Candidatus Fimenecus sp. | reverse complement strand
CGATTTCCGTACAATATTTTGGCACCTTGGACTTGATGGATAACAATTTTTATAACAGCGGTTGGGTGGAATTTCCAAGCAACAATTCGCTGAAAACCGTGATTATCCCGAACGGCGTCACCTCGTTTTGCCAAGCGGCGTTTTACAATTCAGGGCTGGAAAGCATTTTCATTCCGAAGTCCGTCATTTCTATCGGCGCAAAGGCGTTTTGGCATTGCCGAAACCTTACCACCGTCGGCTTTGACCGTGATTCCGTCTATACCGAACTGCCCGAGCAATGCTTTAAAGATTGTCAGAACTTAAAAAATGTCACCTTCGGGCGAATCGACTATCTTTCCGCGCTGGCATTTGATGCTTGCACATCGATGGAAACGGTAGATTTAACCAATGTGCTTTCCCTCGACAGCACCGCGTTTGACAACTGCACAAGTCTTGCCGAGGTCGTGTACGGCGACACGGACGCGGCAGAAAAAGCAACGGTTTCCGCCTCTGCTTTTGCGGATACAGCGTCTTTGGAAACCGTCATGCTCGGCAGTGCCGTGCAAAGCGTCGAGGCAAATGCCTTTGCGAATTGCGCAAACTTAAAAACCGCCTATATTTCCGACGAGGTCGAAAGCATCAGCGACTCGGCGTTTGACGGTTGCGAAAACTTAACCATTACCGTGCCGACGGAAGAATGCTACGCCTACCAATATGCCGTGCAAAATAACATTCCCGTAACCACCTTGCAAATTTCACCCATCCCGAACCAAACCTATACGGGCGCGGCGATTACGCCGGAATTTACCGTGACGGCAAGCGGCAAGCGACTGACGGAAAACACCGATTACGAGGTGTTTTTCAAAAATAATACCGACTTCGGTACGGCAAGCGTGACCGTTATGGGCAAAGGCGAATACAGCATTTTTGCGGCGGTTGCAAAATTTGCGATTTTACAGCGGGATTTGGACGACGGGGTGCTTGTCAGCAACCTTCTGCCGCAAAGTGCCGACGAAAACGGCGCAGAGCCGGAACTCGCGCTTTCTTTCGGCAATTACATTCTGCAAAAGGATTTGGATTACACCGTGCAGTACGCGAATAACACCGAAATCGGCACGGCGACGGTTACGGTAACGGGAATTGGCAATTTTACGGGGACAAAAACCTTGACTTTTGAAATTGTCGAAGCGCCGCCGACGAAAGAAGTTGAATACACGCCCGGTGATTTAGACGGCAACGGCGAAATTGCATTGACCGACTACGCCTTGATGCGCAATATTGCAATCGGTATGGTCACCATGACCGACGAAGCGGTTTTAAAAGCGGGCGATTTAAACGGCGATACGGTTGTGGATTTCTTCGATGTTGCTTTGCTTGACTTAAAATTAAACGGATTGGCATAACAGAAAATGTATCGCGTTTTCCTCCGAGAAAACTGTAAAAACAGGGCTGTCTTTCAAAAAGACAGCCCTGCTTTTTGTCGGCGGCTATGCGTACATTCGACTGTGTACGCGTAGGGAACGGTCTTGACCGTTCCGTGGAATTCTATCAAAAATTCGTAAGCGAACGCTGTTGCGTTTCTATGCGCGCAATATGCGGCAGTTGTTCGCGCCAATCTTGGAACTGCGCGGCAATATCGTCTAAATCCACCTGTTCCGCCTGTTTCCCTGTGCGGGCAAACTCCGAATTTTCTTTGACGCGCACCGTGCCGAATACCGCCGCGAACAACAGCAACAGCAAAAACAAGCACAAAAGATACCGTCGCAAGACCGGATTTTTCATGGCTTCACTTCCTTAAACTTGTTGTCTATCCGTTTTCCGAATACTTTAAAATCAATTTCCCGAGCGCTTTGCCGATTAAATGCCCCGCATATTCCGCCTCTTCCAAGGTGTTCGAGTCACTGCCCATTTCCAAAAGCACCGAGCAGGGTGTAACATCCATATTGTATTTTCGCGCCGAAAACAGCACGGGGCGCATTAACCCCGGGTAGTCTGTTTCGGCGGTTTTTTGTAATTGCAACGCAAAGGTTAGGTTTTCCTCCCACCGCGGGAAATCGGTCACCTTGCCGTCCTCACAGCCTGCAATAATCATAATCTGCGCCGCTTTTTTGCCGTTGATTTCCGCGGTCGGCTTAATGCGCGTGCCGTCGCTTTGCTTGATTGCGTCGCGGTGCACATCAATGACCACCTGAATACTCGGATTTTCCGCCATAATTTTTTGGATGCTTTCTCTCGAACGGTCATATGCCCCCGTGTACTGCGCATCGTGGATTTCGGTGTCGTGCACAACGCCGATGCCCATTTTGGTGAGTTCCTCGCAAATCGCCGTGCCCACGCGCACCATATTGCGGTCGGGGCTGTTACTGCGCGTGACATACTCGGTTGTGTACCAGCCGTAATTCAACAGCTCGTAGCTTTCGGTGGTGTGCGTGTGAAAAATCAATACCGTCGGCGCGCTTTTATCCGCAATTTGAAGCGTTGCGCTTTTTCCCACCGCCGACTTTATATCCACCGAATGTGACGGCGTGGTGTTGCGCACCGTAATGTTTTCATAGGTGTCGGTGGCGTTTGCCGCGTCATATTGCTTTTCAACAATATTGCCGCTTTTTTGCGCATTGGCAAACACGGCTTCGGCGTCCTGCATCATTTTGAGAATATCCGCGGGCGTGTCCGTTTCGGAGGCGGTCTTTTGTGCGGCGGCAGGCTGTATGCGGTTTTCAATCGGTACGGACACGGTTGCGCTTTGCACAGTGCCGCCGCTTTGCGCGGCACGGGCAAAATCGTTCTTGATGACCTCTGCCGTGCCCTGCGGCAAGGCGAGCGAGGCGCTGAACAGTGCCGCTTTTTCAAGCGGTACCGCACCGTGTATACCGACAAATACGGTGCACAGCAAAAATGCGGGCACGGCAAGCGTCAGCAAAACGCGGTTTGCGGTGTCACCGTTGTGTTTTTTGCGCAGTTGTTTTTTTCGTATCATCATAGCGAGTCCTTTCGCACATATCCTTCCGTTCTATGGATATGATGAAAGGCACGCAGATATTAAACGATATTTAAAAGAATATCGGGTGAAACGGACGGCTGTAACGCACAGTTAAGCGCAAGCGATAAAAACCGTGACGCGCGGCGAATGAGGGTGTCAATCTCCCGCGGGGTGACCATCATTTCGCGCGCCTCCTGCTTGGCGGTTTCGTGTAAATTTTTCGCGTCTCCCGTAAAATCCCGAATTAAGGTAACCGCATCCACCACCGTCGGCACACCGACGGCAATCACAGGCACGCCGAGCGTTTCGCGGTCAATGCGCGCGCGGCTGTTGCCCACGCCCGAGCCCGGCGTGATGCCCGTGTCGGTCAGTTGTACGGTGTTTCCGAGCCGCGACAGACTGCGTGCGGCAAGCGCGTCCACGGTGATGACGGCGCACGGCTGTACCGCGTCTGCCAGGGCTTTGAGGGATTCGGCGGTTTCCATGCCCGTTTGCCCCAAAACGCCGAAAGTGACTGCCGAAACGGGGCGCAAATCGGGAAAGCCGAGCCGGGTAGCCATAGATTTGTCAATGTGCCGCGTGGCAAAAATGCCGCGGGCGGTTTTCGGCCCTAAGGCGTCGGGCGTAATGTTCTCGTTGCCCAACCCCGCCACCAACACCGCGCCGTTGCGGTCGGGCAGAAAGTCGCAAAGCGTATCGGTCATAGCGGACAGACGCCCGTCCAACAATTCGCTGTCGTGCGAAAATTCGGGAATTTCCAAGGTGATGTATTTGCCTTTCGGCTTGCCGATTTCCCGTTCGCCCGCTTCGTTTAATACCTCAATTTCCGTGATTTTGACTTCGCCGCGTGTGCGGGTTTGCATACGCACATTCTCGCTTTCTTTTGTGTCGCAGAGCGCGCGGCGCTCCACTGCCAAATCGGTGCGAAAATCCATTTTGCCGCCTCCTAAACGATAAATCTCCTTTTAGTATGGGCAAAACGGAAAAAACTATTGCGAAATTCAAAAAAAAACTTGCTTTTTTCAGAAAAGAATGGTAATATATATACCGCTAATGTAAGGGAGGTGTGACCGTATGCCGAATATTAAGTCCGCGAAAAAGCGCGTTATCGTGAACAACAAGCGTGCACAGCGCAATAAGTCTATGAACTCTGCGCTCAAAACCGCAATCAAAAAGGCAAACGCAGCGATTGAATCCGGCGCAGCCGACAAAGAAGCACTCGTGACTGCCGCTGTGAAAAAGATTGACCAGGCGACTGCAAAGGGGCTTCTTCACAAAAACAACGCTGCCCGTAAAAAGTCCGCCCTCGTTTCTAAACTCAACAAGGCGTAAGTTTCCTTTGACAACTGAAATGAGAAAAGTTTAAATGCCGCTGAACTTTGTTCTGCGGCGTTTCGCTTTTTCACCTCTATATCGTACTTTAAAAAAACAGGCTCCCGAACTGTCGGAAGCCTGTTTTGTCTATTTGTATTTGCTTTCGGATTACGCTTTATAGCCTTTTTTGCGAAGCAAGGCGTCGATTTTGTCCGCAGGATTGAGCAGGTGGCTGACAGACATATCATGATTTAAAGTATCAATGATGTAGGAAACATATTTCGACATATCCACTTCACAGTACCACTCGCGCGCAAGTAACTCGGGCGTTCTGTAAACCAAATTGGTGGTGAACACCTTGTCAAACAGCCCATCGGCATATTTCCGGTCGAAACTGTCTAAGCCTTCGCAGAACAGCCCGAACGCCGAGAAAATGAAGATGCGTGCCGCGCCCAACTCTTTGAGCTTGCCGGCAACTTCGAGCATCGATTCGCCCGAGGAAATCATATCGTCTACAATCAGCACATCCTTGCCCGCCACATTCGAGCCCAGGAACTCGTGCTGTAAAATCGGATTTCTGCCGTTGACAACGCGTGTGTAATCGCGGCGCTTATAGAACATACCCAATTCCACGCCCAACACGGTGGAATAGTAGATGCAACGCCCCATGCCGCCCTCGTCGGGGGAAATGACCATCATATGGTCGTTGTCAAAGTGGAGGTTGTCCACATGGTTGACAAGCGCTTTAATCATTTGATAAACGGGCTGCACATTTTCAAAGCCCTTTAACGGAATGGCGTTTTGCACGCGCGGGTCGTGCGCGTCAAAGGTGATGATGTTGTCCACACCCATATTCAAGCACAATTCCTGCAAGGCAATCGCGCAGTCGAGCGATTCGCGCGAAGAACGCTTATGTTGCCGCCCTTCATACAGCATCGGCATAATCACCGTAATGCGGCGTGCTTTGCCGCCGACAGCGGAAATCGCACGCTTTAAGTTGGCATAATGCTCGTCGGGGCTCATCGGTACGGTTTTCCCGTACATTTGATAGGTCAGCCCGTAGTTGAACATATCGGCGACAATAAAAATGTCGTAGCCGCGCACAGATTCCGACAGCGTGCCCTTGCCTTCACCCGTACCAAACCGCGGGAAACCCGTGTTGATAATATAGGTGTCGCGCTCATAGCCGGCAAATGCGATGCTGTTTTTGTGCTCGCTTTGCTTTTGCGCACGCCATTTCACGATGTAGCGGTCGATTTTCTCGGCAAGCTCCTCACAGCCGGGCAGGGCGACGATGCCGAGCGGGCCGTAGGGAATGGTGGTAAAATCTTGGGTGTAGTCAGGCATATTTGTTCCTCCGTGCAGCGTGATGAAATCCAATCGGATTTGTTTTTACACTCATATTCTACTATATTTTGCGTTTTTTGCAAGGGCAAAGCCGCAGAAAAGACGCAGAAAAACAAATTTTAGTTAAATGCGTGGTCTACCGTGATAACTGCGAAATATCTTTCGTCTATTTTGCTCAATTTTTCCGAAATTGTGTTGCAAAGCTCGCGGTCACTCAACGGGAAATCCGGCGGGGCAACCGTGTCAAAAATCAAATTGGTGTGGGTGGGGCCCTCGACCATACGGAAATCGTGGAGCGTCAGGCGTTCGTCAATATCGTGAATGACTTTTTTGCAAATCTCCTTTAATTCCGTAACCCGTTCGTCGTCCATCACCACGGGGTCCATATGTATGGACACAAGCATACCGTATTTATGCTGTAAATCGCGTTCAATCAGGTCCACCGTATCGTGACTTTTCATAATATCGATATTGGCGGGCACCTCTGCGTGAACCGAGGCAAAACTTCTGCCGGGGCCGTAATCGTGGATGATCAGGTCGTGCACGCCCACCACGCCGTCATAGGAAAGAATTTCCCGTTCGATTTCGTCAAAAAATTCTTTTTCGGGGGGCTTGCCGAGCAACAGTCCGACGGTATCCTTCAAAATTTCCGCTCCGGAACGGAAAATGAACAGCGCCACCACAATACCGAACCAACCGTCCACGGGAAACGCCGTGACGAGTGACAGCAAAAGCGCCGCCAAAGCGACTGTTGTTGCCGCCGTGTCCGAAAGACTGTCGGAAACAACGGCCTTTGTTGCCGCAGAATCAATCTTTTTGCCCAAGCGATGGTTGAAATAGGCAAGCCAAAGCTTTGCCCCGATGGACAAAAGCAAAATCACCAGCGCCACGGTGCTGTATGTGACGGGGGAGGGGTTGCGGATTTTGTCGACCGAGGATTTGAGCAACTCAACCCCCATCATCAAAATCAAAAATGACACAATCAGCGCGGCGATATATTCAATTCTGCCGTGGCCGTAGGGGTGGTCTTTGTCGGCGGGCTTTTTGGCGAGCTTGAAGCTGACTAAGGTCACCACCGAAGAACCGGCATCCGACAGGTTGTTTACCGCATCTGCCGAAATGGAAATACTCCCCGAAATGGTGCCGACAAAGAACTTTGCCGCCGACAGCAGCAGGTTTACGCAAATGCCGACCGCACCGCTCAATTCGCCGTAGGCGGCGCGCACCGCGGGGCTTTTGGTGTTTTGATAATCTTTAATAAACAGTCTTGCAAGAAAATCAGCCATTTTGCTGCGCCTCGTTTCGTACGGATTCTGTAATACAGCTTGCGCCCTTCCAGAAAATATTTTCAATCAACACGGCAATTTCCTCGGGCGTTGTGCCGTCCTCGGGGTGCTCTAACCAATGGCGCACAAGACCCACCACGCCCGCCTCAAAATAGGCGTATACATAATTAAACGCGGTCAGGTTTTCAAGATGATAGTAAGTAGTAATATCCCGCAGGCATTTTTCCTGCAGAAATTTGCGCATATTCAAAATAAAATTGATGTCGCCGTTTTCCCCAAGCAATGCGGCGCAGATTTCCCGATTGGCATAGAGAAATCCGCATACATCCGAGAAAATCTTGCGCGGCTGTGTCTTTAAGTCTTCAATCGTATAGTTTTGTACGATGCCTTCATATTCATCAAACAGCTCCTGCTCGATTTGCTCCACCAAATCGTAAATATCCTTGTAATGCAGGTAAAAGGTGCCGCGGTTGATGTCCACGCGTTCGGAAAGCTCCCGAACGGTAATTTTTTTAATGCTTTTTTCTTTTAACAGCTCGGTAAGCCCCTGCCGAAGCAATCGCTTGGTGCGGCGCACGCGGCTGTCTACATTCTCCTCTTTCATTTTAAAATACCTCCTGCTTGCGCGCGTATGCGCAAAATAATGAACAAGTGTATTATAATATAATTCAGTTGATTATTCAACACTTTTGTGTGTAAATAACGAGAAAAAAGCAAACATATTCCCGATATGTTCCATAGACTTTTTCTTTTTTCTATCAAATGTCACAGAAAATGGATTGACATTTGCGCCGTTTTATTGTAAATTATAGAAGTAATGTTTTGTATATACCGCCTGAATCGCTCGGGCGTGTAATTTGAAAGGGGATTCGCAAATGTCTAAACAGAATAAAGAACCGTCCACACCCGAATCGAGAGCGGAAAAACTTGCCAACAAGCAAATGCTCAGAAAGGTCTTTACGAGCACTTTCTTTAAAGCGTTTGCGATTTGCCTTGCGGTGTTGCTGATTTATTCGGTTTGCTATATCGCATTTATCAACCCGAATTCTGCCGGGGCAAACACCGTGAACCCGATTTCCGATACCAATGTTGCAGAAAACGCCGTGGTGCAGAACAACAACAGCAGTGCTTCCGCCGGCGACGCAAGCGGTGACGCGGCGGCAACAGGCGATACGAATACTGCAGCTGTCACAGAGCTGAGCGCGTCCAGCAGTCAGGCGGATATTCTTTCGTATTTCAATACCGCTATTAACAAAGTCAAACCGAACGCAAAACAGGTGACTTTGAATTATGAAAGAAACTCCGAAGCGGGCGGCATTCAAGGCAATTTGCCGGGTTCTCTTACCGGTCTTGCGAACAGTTTGATTTCTGCCAATATGGGCGATAAAGACCTTTCCAAATTGGACCCCGGCTTGGTGAATGCAACGACGGCGGACCAAAAAAATGCGATGTTCCCGGTTGAGAATGAAAGCTGGTCGAGCAAACTGACTGCTGACGACATTGAGGACGCATCCTATACAGAAGCGGACGGCAAATATACCATTACCATCAAAGTAAAAGCGGATGCGCCCAGCGCGGATACGGCACACGGTGTCGGTCACAACGGCAAGGCTTTCTCCGTGATTATGCCCTCTATCGTTACGGATAATGCCGGCGGTGCGGCAAGTATCATTAAAAATGTGCAGACCGGTCATAAAGACGGCAAAATCGTTGTAACTGTGGATAAAGCAACGGGCAATGTGTTAACGGCAAACTATTATTATGTTTGGACACTTTCCCTGGAAGCTCTTGGCGTGCAACTTTCCATTCCGTTCGGTCTTGAAAAAGACTTTACGATTGCTTGGTAATTCCAATTTTCAAAACGTCGAAACACCTGTAAGCAACGGCTTGCAGGTGTTTTTTTGCGGATTTTCGGCAGAATTTCCGCAAAAAGCAAGGGTTGTTTATTGACTTTTTTTCCCTGAAACGATATACTATATTTAAATATGAATTTTGAGGTGGTAGAAATGGCAGAAAAGAAAACCGTTATGCTGACCGGCGCGTCCGGCAACATGGGCTTTGCAGGCTTCAAAGAACTGTATAAGATGAAAGACAAATTCAATACGGTTCTGTTGCTTCGCAAAAGCGAAAAGAACGAAAAACTCTTCGCACCCTATATGAACGACCCGTCCGTAAAAATTGTTTGGGGCGACCTTACGGATTATGACAGCATTCTTGAAGCCGTCACCGGTTCGGACTATGTTCTCCATGTCGGCGGCATGGTTTCCCCCACGGCGGACTGGAAACCGTACAGAACCCAGAAAACCAATATCGGCGCGGCGCAGAGCATCTGCAAGGCAGTCCTTGCCCAGCCCGACCCCGATGCCATTAAGGTTTGCTATATCGGCACGGTCGCCGAAACCGGCGGCAGAAACTATCCC
>JBJEPV010000116.1:0-9344 GCA_051881415.1 Candidatus Fimenecus sp. | reverse complement strand
CGGGCGGGCATGGAAACCCGCCCCTACAAACGGGCGCGCAATGCACGCCCCTACGGTTGGATATGCAAATCCAAATTTTATTTACCGCAAGGTGCAACTGCACCCTATTTTTTCAAATCGTCGGTGGCGGGGTTTTCTATCAATTTGCCGTCCTCGTTGAAGCGCGACCCATGGCAGGGGCAATCCCAGGTGTGCTCTGTCGGGTTCCATTTCAAAGCGCAGCCCAAATGCGGGCAGCGCTTTTTTGTCGGCGTTAAAACGCTTGTCAAAAAGGTTCCGCCGTTGACGGCAAGCTGGACGGTCAGCATATTGCGCGACGGCGAGAACACAGGGGCACAATCGTTTTCTTTGCCCATAACCATATCGCACAAAATTTCCGCCGCCGCCATGGAAGAAGTCATCCCCCATTTGTTAAAGCCCGTTGCGACATACACATTCGGCAAAGCCTTGGAATACTGCCCGATATACGGCACGCCGTCTAAGGACATACAGTCCTGCGTCGCCCAAACATACGCCTCGGCGCACGCGGGGTAATGCACTTTTGCAAAACTGCGCAGTTCCCCGTAATTGCCGCCCGGCTTGCCGGTACGGTGGTCGCCGCCGCCGAGGAGCAAGTAGTCCCCGTAATTGCGAAAAGACATTCCCTTCGGAGCTTCGTCCACATACATTCCGTCAATTTGCGGGCCGTTTTCGAGTGCCAGCGCATAGGAGCGCTCTTGATAAAGCTTCAAAAAATAGCCGCCGTGCTTGTTGAAAATCGGGAAATGCGTTGCAATAATAAACTGCTTCGCCTCCACCGTGCCGTGCGCGGTATACGCGCAGTTTTCGCGGAGTTCAAACACCTTGGTTTGCTCGTAGATTTCAAGGGTCTTTGCAATTTGTGCTAAAAATTTCAGCGGATTGAACTGCGCTTGGTGTTGCACACGCACCGCACCTGCAATTTCAATGGGTACGGGAAGCGTTTCCTCGAATGACGCTGTTACGCCTAATTTTTCAAGCGCGCGCAGTTCGCGTTCCGCCGCCTGACGGCTTTTTTGCGTATACACAATATTGTCTTTTTCTTCAAAATCACAGACAATTTTGCCGCAAAGCGCCCGATAGGTTTGCAAGGCGCGTTCGTTGGCACGCAAATACATTTGTGCTTTTTCCTTGCCGAAGCGTTTTAATAATTTGTCATACAAAAATCCGTGCTGTACGGTAATTTTGGCAGTGGTATTTTGCGTCACGCCGCGGCAAATGCGGTCCGCTTCCAGCAAAATACAGTCCACCCCGTGTATTTTCAGCATATAGGCACATAAAAGCCCCGTAATCCCGCCGCCCACAACGAGCACATCGGTTTTTTTGTCGCTTGTCAGTGGCGAAAATGACGGCAATTCGGAATTTGCCGACCAAACAGAAAGCATATACATCACCGCTTGTAGTGTGCCCGAGAATGTAGCAATTAACCCATACAAAAAAGCGTTCCGTAAAATACAGAACGCTTTTTATATAAAATTTTGACAGCCCAATCCGCTGATAAGGCTCAATCGCGTTTTTTGCGGCTTTTGCCGAGGTTTTTGCCGAGCAGTCGGTCAAGCACATAGGCAATATACCCGAGCGCCAAAAACGCAACAGTGATGCCGAGCACAATCAGCAAGACCTTATCCCACCCGTACAAATCCACATCCAAAAACGGATACGGATAGCGGCTTTTTGCACCGCCGAAGCCCGTAAACAGGCTGTCGCTTACCTCGGCGCGCACCAGAATAAAACCGAAATACAAATACGGGAGCACCAGCCACGCAATCGGGTGCAAACTTTTGTACTGCCCTTTCGGGAAAAACAGAAAATAGTCCAGCACCACCATTGCAGGCACAACATAATGCACCAAAATATTCCCCGCAAGCAATACGGGGCTGACTTTTTCGGCATTCGCTTCCATAACCCCGTTTAACATAAAATGATACACAAGCCCTGTCACTGCAATGCACATCGTCACACTGCCCTTTAAAAACGGATTTTCCTTTTTGCGCTGGGCAATTACCAACACCGCAAAATACACAAAACACAAAATGTTGCTCAAAACGGTATAATAGCAACTGAGCATGGCAACATTCCCGCTTTGCGACACCGCCGCATACTGCAAAAGAATGCCCGCTTCGCACAAAAACAAAAACAACAGACGGTAAATCTGTTTACAATAGATGTTCCGAATATACATAAAGCGCCTCCGCCGTTTGGTTTTTTCTATTGTAACACCATCTTGCAAATTCTGCAATTTTTTTGAAAAGTGTTCTTGCATATTTTTTACGAAGCGCTATAATAGATATGAAATACGGCAGAGGCCGTGATTTACATTTTTCAAGAAAAAGGTGACAAAAATGGCTGAATTAAAAGGCAGCAAAACCGAGCAGAATTTGATGACCGCTTTTGCAGGTGAATCGCAGGCGCATACAAAATATCTGTATTACGCCTCCAAAGCAAAAAAAGACGGCTATGTGCAAATCGGCGCATTGTTTGAAGAAACCGCAAAAAACGAAAAAGAGCACGCAAAAATTTGGTTTAAGCTGTTGCACGGCGGTATGCCCGCAACCACCGAGAACTTAAAGGACGCGGCGGCAGGCGAAAACTACGAATGGACCGATATGTACGCGGGCTTTGCAAAAACCGCGCGCGAGGAAGGCTTTGACGATATTGCCGCGCTGTTTGACGGCGTTGCGGCGATTGAAAAAGAACACGAGGAACGCTACAAAAAGTTGCTCCAAAATATCGAGGGTGATTTGGTATTCTCGAAAGACGGCGACGCGGTATGGCAGTGCTCCAACTGCGGCCATATTGTGGTCGGCAAAAAAGCGCCCGAGGTTTGCCCCGTTTGCGCACATCCGCAGGCATATTTCCAAGTCCGTGCGGAAAACTATTGATAACATATTGTTAAATATTCCAAAAGGAGGAAAAAACCATGGCAAAATATGTTTGCACCGTTTGCGGCTATGTCTATGAAGGCGACGAACTGCCCGAGGATTTTGAATGCCCGCTGTGCGGCGTCGGCGCCGACCAGTTTGAAAAGGTCGAAGAATAAAAAGCGCACATAAAAATCCGCCCCGTGTACCGTTGTAACAGTACACGGGGTGTATTTTTTCTGTTACTCGGAAACGGCGCGAACTTGTATTCCGCCGTAAAAAGCCAATCTTTGCTTTCAACGTCTTTTCGCATTTGAAATGCACTTTTGCATAAAAAAGCAACGTTTTTCCCTAAATTATTGAAAAATATACACAAAACAGGTTATAGTGAGTTTATAAGATATCTCGCAATATGTCCCGGTGAAATCGTTTCTCTCGAATATTCTTTTAAAAGCTACATTCAATAAGAAAGCCGTGATACCAATGTCCAATCTATAACCCGCATACTCTTAATACTGTGCAACAGCAAGAAGGAGGATTACAAAATGAGAAAAATCATATCCATTTGCTTGGCAACCGTCGTAATTATGCTTGCAGCGTCTCCATTTTCCTATGCAGCTGATTTAGGCCCGAAATATACTTTTGTGAGTGCAGACAATTCCGTTATCGAGTATTATTTAGATGAAAACGAAATGCCGTTTTATTATCAGAACGGCGAGAAAATTTATCTTCTGATTCCGATAGAATCTTGTATTATCACCGATGAAACAAAATTAGCACAACTCAATGCAGCATTAAACCAAGTGCGCGCTGAAGAAACTACTGTTATAACAAGATCTGCGCCGACTTCATATTACAGTTTGATGCAACGTGACGTATCTTTGGATTCAAACATATACAGCCAGTATATGACGATGGAAAACGGCGGGAACAAAACTGCAATATTAAAAAAGCACACGGCGCATTCCTTTATACGCGTAAAGACAGCAGATTTAGGAAAGCCTAATGCACTCTCTTCAAAGAAAGTTAACATTACGGTTCAAGCCTACTTGGAATCATTCGACCAATGGATAGAAACTACCCTAACGGGTGTGGATGCCACGGGTTCATTGGGAAAAGGAATTAACCTTACAAGCGGAGTCAATTATTGTTATGTCTATATGGATAAGTATTTAAATGCTGTTTGGTTTACATTAAATGTTTGGACATCACCTTATGAAGGGTAACGGGAGATTTTATGAAAAAGAAAAAGATTGCACTTGCGATATGCAGTATTTTACTGCAAATCATTTTGTTGTTCTTTTGGGCAATGGTTTTAATTGAAACCGTGTGCCCGATATATCGGCTAACATATACCTTGGGCGTCGTCGCGCCAAACATCGGCAGTAACATTACCGTCAGTGCTCCACAGCGTGTGGAAACCTTTTTAACCCCGTCCGCAGAAAAGGCAAACAATCAGCAATTCGCCGCGCAAAGTTGTTCGGTGCAAAGCACATTTGTTACAACCTATCATCTGCAAACTGCGCCGCAATATACGGTGCTTGAAAAAAGCCGCGATGTATTGGTATACGAGCTTTCCTCGGAAGAACAGCCGCAAAAGTGGATTGTAACCACCTATTTCGGCGCTGAAAATGCATTTGATATGTCTGTGACGGAAATCGGAGGCGAGGCAAAATGAAAAAAGTTATCCTTGCTTTGTCCGTACTTTTTGCCGTGCAAATCGTTGCACTGTGTTGTTTGGCACTGCCGCCGAAAGAGCCTGTGCAATGGGCGCAAAATGAATACGGCAGATATGAAATCGCCGATTGTCAATACGGCGAGGAAACGCTGAACACCATACGCAACACAATTTCAGACTATGAAAAAGCACAATCGGAAAAATACAAAGCAGATGAACGGCAAATCGTTTTGACTGCACCGTCAAGAATTTTGTATAACCGAAACGGCGTAACGGTTGTGGAATACTGCACCGAACGAAAAACCTATACCTCTGCCGAAGCAGGATTCTTAATGAATTACGAATTGTTTGACACCGTGCAGTTATGGATTGTTGCCGACGGGAACGGTGCGAATGTTTCGCTGAAGCCCACCGACTGTAACGCCGCCGCATTTGTAAACGAGAAAACCATCCAATTTGACGCAAGTTTACAACGCTGACCGCTGATAAAAAATCGGCAGAATAAAATAAGAAACTGCAAAAAATGAGCTCTCTGTCCGCTGAAAGCAATCGGCACAGAGAGCTTTTTCTTTGCATAAAATCAGATTATTTCTCCATCAAAGTGACCATAACGGCTTTTTGTGCGTGGAGACGGTTTTCTGCCTCGTCGAAAATTTCGTCGGCGTGGGCTTCAAACACATCGGCGGTGATTTCCTCGCCGCGGTGCGCAGGCAAACAATGCTGTACCATACAGCCGCTGTTAGCAACGGAAAGCAGTTGCTTATTGACCTGGTACACGCCCTCGAACACCTTGCGGCGTTCTGCGGCTTCGTCCTCCTGCCCCATGGACGCCCAAACATCGGTGAAAATTACATCGGCATCTGCCGCCGCTTCTTTCGGATCGCGGCAAAGAGAAAAGTTCTGATAAGGCTTCGCAAAATCAAGCACACGGCTGTCGGGGTCATAGCCCTCGGGGCAGGCAACGGAAACTGCCATTCCTGTTTTCAAGCCGCCCACGATAAGTGAGTTCGCCATATTGTTGCCATCGCCTATATAGCACATTTTTAAACCGTCCAAATGTCCTTTATGCTCACGGACAGTTAACAAATCGGCAAGCACCTGACAGGGGTGGCAAAAATCCGTTAAGCCGTTGATAATCGGGATGGAGCCGTATTTTGCAAGGTTTTCGACCTCGCTCTGCTCGAAAGTTCTTATCATAATACCGTCAAGATAGCGTGAAAGCACGCGGGCGGTATCCTGAATAGGCTCACCTCTGCCTATCTGCAAATCGCGGTTTGATAAAAACAGCGCCTGACCGCCCAACTGATACATTCCCGTTTCAAAAGATACGCGCGTTCTTGTGGAGGATTTTTGGAAAATCATACCCAAGGTCTGCCCTTTAAGGCGATGGTGAGGTATTCCGTTTTTGGTTTCGTATTTCAGCTGATCCGCAAGATTTAAAAGTTCCTCAATCTCCTGCGTTGTGGTATTCAGTAAGCTCAATAAATGTTTCATATTTTTCTCCTTATTCTGAAAGCATTTTTGCTAAAATTGCAAGACCTTTATCAATTTCTTCATAGGTAATTGTAAGAGGCGGGAGCATGCGCAAAGCGGATTTTGCCGTTAAGATAAGCAAGCCGTTTTCACAGCATTTTTTGGCGATTTCGCCCGCCTTTTTCGTTTTTAAGTCAATCCCAATCATTAAGCCTCTGCCGCGGACGCTCTCCACATCTGTAAAGGTTTTTACCTTTTCACGGATATACTCGCCTTTCTTTGTAACCTCTGCTAAAAACGCATCGTCCATACGCTCCAACACAGCCAATGAACCTGCACAGGCAACGGGATTGCCGCCGAAGGTCGTGCCGTGGGTACCCGCCGTTAAAGTGTTGCTAAGTTCCGCACGGCAAAGGCACGCGCCCATAGGCAGTCCGCCGCCGATACCCTTTGCGGTTGTCAAGATATCGGGCTTTACACCCACGGTTTCATAGGCGAACAGTTTGCCCGTTCTGCCAACGCCCGTTTGCACCTCGTCAAATATCAAAAGCACATCGTTTTCATCGCAAACCGTGCGAACAAACTCGATAAAATCTTTCGGCGTTTCCAAAACGCCGCCCTCACCCTGAATAACCTCCATCATCACGGCGCAAACCGTACCGTCGAGCATATTTTCAAGTGCTTTGCAGTCACCTGCTTCGGCGTAGCGGAAGCCCTCTAAAAACGGGTTAAAAAATTCGTGGTAGTGGTCCTGCCCCGTGGCGGTAATGGTCGCCATGGTTCTGCCGTGAAACGAATTTTTCAAACTGACAATATTGTACCGCCCCACGCCGTATTTGTCAAAGCTGTATTTACGGGCAAGCTTGATGGCGCACTCGTTTGCCTCCGCGCCTGAATTACAGAACAGGACTTTCGGAAAGCCTGATTTTTCGCAAATCATTTTTGCCGCCTTGGCAACCGTTTCATTGTAATAGAGGTTGGAGGTGTGCTGTAATTTGTCAAGCTGTGCCTTGACTGCCGCTTTCCAGGCCTCATCATTGGTGCCTAAGGCGTTTACGCCGATACCCGCGGTAAAGTCGATATACGCCTTGCCCTCGCTGTCAAAATAGGTGGCATTTTCGCCATGTTCAAGCGCAACGGGAAAGTGGGCGTAGGTGGGCATCAAATAGGTATCTGCTGTTTCTTTGATTTCTGTAAAATGCATAGTATGTAGTCCTTCTTTATGCTGAGAACATGGTGCCGATACCGGCATCGGTGAACAATTCGATTAAAATGGAATGGGGAATTCTGCCGTCGATAATATTGGTGCGATGTACGCCGCGGCGTACCGCCTCCACACAGCAGTCGATTTTCGGAATCATACCGCCCGAAATAATCCCCTGCGCTTTTAAGGACGGAATTTCGGACACCTTGACCTCTTGAATTAAAGTGCTTTCGTCGTCTTTATCCCGCAAAAGACCGCTGATATCGGTCATCAAAAGGAGTTTTTCCGCGTGCAGGCAAGAGGCAATCTGCGCCGCCGCCGTATCCGCATTGATATTGTAAACCTCGCCGTTTTCTCCGCCGCCCACGGTGGAAATCACGGGAATATAACCGCTGGCAATCGCATCGTTAATCACTTTCGTGTTGACCTTCACAATATCGCCCACAAAGCCGATGTCCTCGCCTGCGTCGTGCTTTTTCGCCTGAATCATATCGCCGTCCAAGCCGCAAAGCCCGACCGCCTGCCCGCCGTGGCAGGTTAAGAGCTGCACCAAATGCTTGTTGACCTTGCCGGCAAGCACCATCTGCACAATCTCAACGGTTTCTTCGTCCGTATAGCGAAGCCCACCCACAAAGCGGCTTTCTTTGCCAACACGCTTTAACATATCGTTGATTTCGGGGCCGCCGCCGTGCACCAACACCACATTGACGCCTACCGAACGCAAAAGCACAATGTCGGTCATTACCGCGTCCTGCAATTCTTCGTTTATCATGGCGTTGCCGCCGTATTTTATCACGACCGTTTTGCCGTTGTAGCGCTGAATGTAGGGCAATGCCTGCACCAGCACCTCACTGCGGTCCGCGTGGGAAAGTTTGGAAATGTCCATGTGATTTTCTCCTCAGAACAAAGTTGGAACTTATTATTTGCCCCCTCTGACGAGGGGGCTGTCGCCGTCAGGCGACTGGGGGAGAGATTGTTTTACCTCTCTGTCAATGTACTCGCATACATTATAAAAATTGTTGTCAATTTCCAAGTTGCAAATGCGTAAAACTTTTAGTCCGCATTTTTCTAAAATTTCTGTTCGGTTCGCATCATACTGCATTTGTTCTTCGGTATAATGCCCGCCACCGTCTAATTCTATAACCAAACGGGCTTTTGCGCAATAAAAATCCACAATATAATTATCAATTACCTTTTGCCGCTGAAACCGTATCGGATAATCCCGCAAAAACCAATTCCACAGTTTCATTTCCCATGGTGTCATATTTTTTCGGAGTTCTTTGGCATATGCGATTAAATCTTTATTGTATTTCAGCATATCTCTCCCTCCGTCACGCCTTACGGCGTGCCACCTCCCTCGTCAGAGGGAGGAATACATGGTTAAGTTCTATAATCCCCGTTGATTTTAACATAGTCATAGGTAAGGTCGCAACCGTAAGCGGTGGCGGAAAATTCACCGTCATTTAAATCCACCTTGATGGTGATTTCGTCCTCTAACAGAATTTTTTTGGCTTTTTCTTCCGAAAATTCTATACCTGCGCCGTTGCGGCAGACGAAAATTTCGCCCTTTCGGGAGACGAAAGACACATCAATTTTCGTCACATCAATATCCGCGCCCGCATAACCGAGGGCGCACAGCACCCTGCCCCAGTTGGCGTCCGAACCGAACATAGCGGTTTTCACAAGAGGAGAACGGATAACCGATTTTGCACAGGTTTTGGCGATTTCCTCGGTTTTGGCGTTACTCACCTCGCAAAGCACCAATTTTGTGGCGCCCTCGCCGTCTTTGGCAAGCATACTTACAACATAATTACAGATTTTGAAAAGCGCACGGCAGAATTTCTGATAATTCTCGCTGTCCACTGTATCAATACGGTTGTTTTCGCAAAGACCGTTTGCCATAATCGCAACGGTATCGTTTGTAGAAGTGTCGCCATCTACCGAAAGCATATTATATGTTCTTTCCACGCACCAAAGGAGCGCGCTTTTTAAGCATTCCGCCGTAATATTCGCATCTGTTGTAATAAAGGAAAGCATGGTTGCCATATTGGGGTGAATCATACCGCTGCCTTTGGCTATGGCGCCGATGGTGCAGGTTTTGCCGTCCAAA
>JBJEPV010000115.1:0-1684 GCA_051881415.1 Candidatus Fimenecus sp. | reverse complement strand
CCCTTTTTTAGAAAAGATGAATGCAAAAGCACATAAGCTCGGTATGCAAAATACCTGCTTTGAAACCGTGTCAGGGCTTGATAGCGAAAATCACCGTTCCACGGCATATGATATGGCGTTGCTCGGCTGTGCCGCCATCCGAAATCCGGCGTTTTGCGCAATATGTTCGCAGACGCATATGCGGGTTTCTTACGGCAATCCGCCGTATGCACGGACTTTTTCAAATCATAACAAGCTTTTGGGCTCTTATGACGGCGTTTTCGGCATTAAAACAGGTTTTACGAAAAAAAGCGGGCGGTGCTTGGTATCTGCCGCCACGCGGGACGGCGTTACGTTGGTTGCGGTGACGCTGAATGCGCCGAACGATTGGGCAGACCACAAAAAACTGTTTGATTACGGTTTTGCCGCTGTGCAAAAACAGCAGGCGTTTTCTTCCGAGCAGTGCCCGCAGATTGCGGTTGTCGGCGGCGAAAGCGCATTTATAACCGCAACGGTGGTAGGGGATTGCTCGGTTGCGCTCGGCAATACCGCGGCGCAGGTGACAACAAAAGTATATGTGCAGCCCTTTTTATATGCGCCCGTGGAAGCGGGGGACTGTGTCGGCAGGGTAGATTTTTTTGTGAACGGTGAAAGGGTATCCACCCGTACTCTGGTTGCGACGGAAAATGTTGCCGCAGTAACGAGTGATTGTAACGAATGGACAGAAGTTGAGAAAACAGAAACGCTGTCGGAAAAAATCAAAGCGTTTTGGAATTTGTTTAGGTGAATTGTATGACAGATGCAAAAGTTCGACTGCAAAAATATATGGCAGAAGCGGGGATTGCCTCACGGCGCAAGTCGGAGGAGTTAATTGCCGCAGGAAAAGTGCGTGTAAATGGGAAAGTTGCCGAAATCGGCGACAAAATCAATCCCCGCACGGATAAAGTGACGGTTTCGGGCAAAAAAGTTGTAAAATCCAAAAAGCATGTCTACATTTTGCTCCATAAACCGCGCGGGTTTATTACCACAATGCATGACGAAATGGACAGAAAATGCGTGGCAGAACTGATTGCCGATGTGCCGGAGCGCGTCTATCCCGTCGGTCGATTGGACCGCGAGTCCGAAGGGCTTTTGCTGTTAACCAATGACGGGGAATTTGCGAATGCGTTAACGCATCCGTCCAAGCATGTGCCGAAAACCTACCGTGTGACCGTTCGCCCCGATGTGACGAAAGAGCAGTTAGCAGCATTTGAAAACGGTATAGAAATTGACGGCAAAATGACTTTGCCCGCCGAAGTGCGCGTGCTGGACAAGCAAGAGGGCAGGGTTGTGCTGGAAGTTGTGATATACGAGGGGCGTAACCGGCAAATTCGTAAGATGTGTGAGGCGTTGGGCTTAGAAGTGGCACGCTTAAAGCGCACCAAAATCGGTTCTCTGAAACTCGGTATGTTGAAACCGGGGGAGTATCGGTATTTGAATGAGGAAGAAATTCACGGGCTTTTGGTTGCGGCAGAAGTAACGAAAAGAGGGATATAATGGTTTTTTACCGACCGATTACCGACCGGGCGGAGATTGCACGGTTGTTCCCAACTGTTTCCTTGCCGACGGAAAAAACCGTCGGTGCATATCTTGCCGAAGAAAACGGTGATTTCTGCGGAAAGTGTATGGTTGAAGTGGACGGGCAGGTTTGCGAGATTTCAAAGCT
>JBJEPV010000114.1:0-9421 GCA_051881415.1 Candidatus Fimenecus sp. | reverse complement strand
AATCTATCTTTTCTATATATGTCCGTTCTGCGGATTCGAACCCGCGAGGGTTTCGGCGTAAAGAAAATATGCCGGTGGCATATTTTTAGCCGAAAGCGGCGAGGGCGGTACCGAAACGCGTAGCGTTTGGGTGTCCCGAGTCATCAGTATGCAAGGGCGTAAGCCCGAAGCAGACGGTCGAATCCCACTCTCTTGCGCCTTTGACAGTTTGATAGGCAAAAATCTATCTTTTCTATATATGTCCGTTCTGCGGATTCGAACCCGCGAGGGTTTCGGCGTAAAGAAAATATGCCGGTGGCATATTTCCAGCAAAAAATTGCATAAACTGAAAACAAGTTACAACACGGAGAAGTACTCAAGTTGGTGACGAGGCGCCCCTGCTAAGGGCGTAGGTCGGGTAACCGGCGCGGGAGTTCGAGTCTCCCCTTCTCCGCCAAAATTGCTTTGTTGGTTTGCAAAGCAAAAAGCGCTTTAAAGCCTTGATTTTACAAGGTTTTGAAGCGCTTTTTATTTTAAAATTCATCATTATTCGTTCCGTAAAACAGGACAAAAAAGTATGAAAAAAATACAAAGATACAAGTCAAATGCAAGTCAGGAACTCAAAATCAAAAACTGCCCAAAGGACCTGTAAAAGCCGAAGCACTTGGTCCTTTGTAATATTCCTTGTTCCTGTTTTAAGCGGATTTTTTATGTTCAAATAATATTTGCCAGCATTACCGTACTGTTGCGCGTGCGAATCGCTGTCCGTAAAATAAAATCCGCGTCCATACAAATTGGAATATTTCGACTTTTTCTTATCAAATACCGTAAATTCCGCATATGTACCGTGATATACAACAAGCAAATTGCCGTCATCATCCCGAACAGCAGAATCTTTAAAGAATTTCTGCTGTTCCTCTGAAATCGTATTTCCTTGTGAATCTTTCACCGATTTACGAATTTCTCCGTCCTGTGCATCTTCCGCAGAATTTTGCATATAATGTGTCTTGACAGTATTATTGATTTGTGCTTTAATAGTGTTAGAGTTAATGTAAGAACTGCCGACCGGCAATTGGAGCCCAGTACGCTTTTCCCATTCATTAACTCTTTTTTTATTCGGTTCAACATATAAAACGGCAGAGGTATTTATTAAGTTTTGTGCTTTATCTTTTCCATAGGCACTTGCGAGTTTTATTTTATTGACAGAAATATCGCTTTGTGGTACATTGTTCGTGAAGAGTTCTTCTCGTCTGATAGAAGCTTTATAGTTTCCGTCTTGAGAATAGCTCTTCTTTTTTATTTCAAAACTTTCATCTTTGGTCAATTAAAGCCATTCATAAATACTCTAAAAAAGACAAAAACGATTCCTCTTTGAGAAAAGCGGCTTGCTTCACAATTTGAAGTGCAAGCCGCTTACTTTTTCGCGCAGCATTTTCGGAATCAGTTCCGCAATATAGGCGGCGGCCTCGACGGGCGGCATTCCGAAACGGTTGATGTTTGACACCACCGTATAGTCGCTCTCCTGCATTTCGGGGCGCGGATTGTAGGCAATATAGGCACTCATACTTTCATCCGTCAAAAGCCCCGGGCGCTCGCCGATGAGCACGCAAACCACTTTTGCCTGTAACAAAGGCCCGATTTCGCGCGCCGTGTTGACGCGACAGTATCGCACAAAAAACGGTTTGCCGACCGTAATGCCCTGTTCTTGCAACGCCGGCAATAAAATCGGAAGCATTTCGCCGACATTCGCCCCGATACACGGTGCGGAAAGCCCGTCGCCGCAATAAATTTGCACATCGGCACCGACGGTGGCATTTTTCTTTAAATACGCTTTCGTTTCATCTGAAAACCGCCGCCCGAGGTCGGGGCGCGTGAGCATTTCCTGTTTGGAATTACATTCGGTCTGCACCTCAAACAGCCCAAGCGCCTTTACGGTTTCAGGCTCGACCTCCCGCATGACGGCATCGGTCGCCGCGGCGTGTGCCGCACGAAACTGCAAATACGGAACGGTTTTATATCGACTGCCTGCGCGTCCGATTTGCAAACGCGCCGGCGTATTGGCACACAGCATATCAAAATAATCTGCCATTTTTGCCCCTCCTTATAAAAACACGCGCGGATTTCCCGCGTTTTTGCCCAAGCGCCCATTCTCCCAAATGCCGTAGTGTTCCAGCCACGCACGAAACGGGGCAATCGGCGACAGAGACAGCATTTCCCGCACGGCGGCAATATCGTGGTAGGAGGTAGACTGATACATCAGCATGACATCGTCGCTTTGCGGAATGCCCATCACATAGTGACACCCACTTGACGCGAGCATCACCAGCAAACTGTCGGCGTCGTTTTGGTCGGCTTTCATATGATTGGTATAGCATATATCACAACCCATCGGCAGTGCGTGCATATGCCCGCAGAAATTGTCTTCGAGTGCGGCGCGGATCAGTTCTTTGGTATCGTAAATATATTCGGGGCCGATAAAGCCCACCACGGTATTCACCAAAAACGGCTTGTAATGCCGCGCCAAACCGTAACAACGGGCTTCCATCGTAAGCTGGTCGGCGCCGTTGTGCCCGCCCGAGGAAAGCTCGCTGCCCTGCCCCGTTTCAAAATACATATAATTCGGCCCTTCGGCGGTGGAGTGGGTTTGCATCAATTCGTTTGCTTCGGCTAACATATCCACATCTGTACCGAACGCTTTCAGCGCTTTTTCACTGCCCGCGATAGACTGAAAGCACAAATCCATCGGCGCGCCTTGCCGTAATGCCGCCATTTGCGTGGTAATGTGGCTCAGCACACAGGTTTGCGTGGGAATTTTCAGCCGCGTTTTCACATCATAAAACAAATTTAAAATATCGGTGGTGCTTTTCACGGTATCCACAGCCGGATTGAGCCCCAAAACCGCATCCCCTGCCCCATAAGAAAGTCCTTCCAACAGCGACGCGGTTACGCCCTGAACATCATCGGTCGGGTGATTGGGCTGCAAGCGCACGGCAAAGGTACCGGGTTTTCCGATGGTCGTGTTGCAATGGGCGGTGATTTGCAATTTTTTCGAGACATACATTAAGTCAAGATTGCCCATCAGTTTTGCCAAAGCGGCAATCACCTCCGAAGACATCCCCTTTGCCATATTCAAAATTTGCGTACCGTCCAAACGGTTATCCAAAATCTGCTCGCGCAAATCCCCGATGGTGGTTCGGCGGATTTTTTCATATGCTGCCGTATGCAAATCGTCCAAAATCATACGCGTCACCGCATCGTCTTTGTAATCAACCGCGGGCGAGTTTGTAATCTCTTCTACCGTTAAATCGGCAAGTACTGTTTTTGCCGCGATACGCTCTTTTGCGTCGCGGGCGGCAATACCCGCAAGACGGTCGCCGCTTTTTTGCTCATTCGCTTTTGCCATAACTTCTTTCACCGAGTGAAAATCGTATTGCACGCCGAACAGTGTGGTGGAAAGTTTCATTTTTTACCCTCCGAATACCAAAGTTTTTACCGTAATCGGTACGGCGCGCCCGTCTGCAAGCGGCGCACCGACATCAATATAATCCCCCGCACGGCAGGAAATGCCGTCTGCACACAACAGCGGATACCCCCGCGGCAAACGGCGGCGCAGGGAGAAACCCAATGCCTTTGCAAAATCGTATTGCACAAAGACCAAAAGCGGTACGCCGTTTTTGATCAACGGCTGTGCCGCGTCGACAATCTGCATAGCATAATTTTCAATTTGCGCGTAGGTCGGGCTTTTTTCGCCGTCTAAACAAATTGCACACGGGGTGCCGTCCATCTCGGCAAGCGTTTTGACACACGGCAGATTACAAATCGGGAACTGCACACCGTCAAAATGAATGGTACTGCCCGAAACCGTCAGCGTAAAATTCCCCGCGCCAATCACCGTAGCGCGAATGGGCGAGGTGCTCGCACAAACGCGCGTCGGTATGGGCCGGTTTGCCGCTTGTGTTTCTATTGCCCGCGCCAGCAACACGCCGATGTCGCCATAGGCAAAATCGGGAAGCGTTTTGCCCATACAGTCTGCCACGCCGCCCGAAAAGGTGATGATTTCGGGCACACAGTCTGCGGGCAAGGGGTGGTCTACGGTCAAAAGCGGCAAAAGCATCTCCGTTTCGCTGTCGGTTTCACCGCAAAGTGCGGCAAACAACAGTTTCGCAAGTGTAAAGCAAACTTCCTTGACGGAAGAAATACCCTTTTCCGTTGTAAAATCCGGCGTTTTGATTTCTTTTCTACGGCAAAGTTCGGCAATCGGCGGTGCTGTGTACAGTCCATTGCCTTGACAGGATTTTATCAATCTGCCGCCGATGTGCAGGCAACTGTCCCCGATGCACTCGCCGTTTTGAAACACCGCAATGTTGGTTGTACCGCCGCCGATGTCCACATTGGCAACCGTCTTGCCTGTTTCGGCGCTCAATACATCTGCACCCGCGCCTTTGCCCGCAAGATACGACTCCAACGAACAGCCGGCAACCGCCGACACAAAATTGCCTGACAAATCGGAAATCTCATGCAAAACCGCTTCGGCATTTTCCTTGCAGGCACTCTCCCCCGTAATAATCACCGCACCGCTTTGCACCGTATCCGGCGTGATGTGCGCGGCTTTATATTCTTTCCGTATCAGTGCGGCAACGCCCGCGGCATCGATTTGCCCGTTTTCTAAAAGCGGTGTGAAATACACAGGGCTTTCATATATAATTTCCTTAGACGCGATTTCCGCCTGCGGCACTGTACCGAAACCGCCGGTGACAGTAATCCCGATGCGACTGCAAATCAAATGGGTTGTGGTTGTGCCGATGTCCAGACCGACACTGAAAAGTATTTCTTCCTGCATATATTTTGCTTTTCTAAAAATCAAGAGACTCCGTACTTGCAGGTACGGAGTCAAGCCTCATTGCCTGTTATTCTGCGGCGGGGGGTTCGGTTTCTGCCGGTTTTTTCTTGCGGTGAATGACAAAGCGGTTGCACGGGTAAGTCCAAAGCGTCGGGATTGCCATACCGATAAGCTTAATCACCAAATCCCAAAAGTTGCCCACCAAATTGTGGCTTTGGGCAAAGGTGGTCATTGCAGAGCCAATCCAGCCGTTGGCAAAAATCGTAAACACCACCATAATCGCGTACAAAATCATACTGATTGTGGGGTTTGCATCCGCCTTAAAGGTGATTTTGCGGTTTAAAATAAACGCTATCGCGTAACCGACGGTTGTAGAAATCAGGTATGTGTATAAATACCCTTTTGAGGTCACCCCAATCATATTGAGCGTTGGGTTGGTGATTGCCTGCGTCGTCAGCGAAGCGAATACAAAATTGAGCAGCAGCATATGTACCACCAACTCAATCGCGGACGAGCCGCCGCCCGCAATGGAGAATTTAATGAATTTCCAAATTTCCGCGTGTTTTTCGGTAAAGCGTGTAAATGCATTTTGCTTTTTTTCGGTTGCCATACTCTTTTCCCCCTCGGATTATAAAAATTTAATGAGGCACACAATCACGGCAATAACCGCCGCAAGCCCCACAACGCCTTTGACAATCATCGGGATTGCCGCGTCCACCGTGGCGGGCGCTTTGCCGGACAGATAATCGTACACCGGGCGGTGCACCTTCGTGCCGACCAATTCGTCATATGTTCTTGTATAGGTTTCGTAGGTGTCGGGTGTATTCTCATTTAACACAAAACAGCGCACACCGCGTTTGGTGCGGTTGCCGTACACATTAAAGCCTGCCGACTGCGTAAAGCCCAAATCCATATTTTGATACCGCCCGACAAAGCTGTTTTTGTGGTCATGCCCGACGAATACCGCCAAAACATCGCCGCATTCCGACAGCGCCGCAAATTCGCCGCTGTTTTCGTCGGGAATGGACGGCGGCTCTAACAGCATATCGCCCGCGCGGCAGGTGTCGCCCAGCACATAAAACTCGTTTTTATGCGTACGGAATGCCTGAATGGCGCCTTTTGTGCCTTTTTTGACCTGTTTTAACACATGATAATATTCGGGCAGCGGAATATGCTGAAACACCAAGGACGGCACAAAATCGCCGTTTTTCGCTTTGAGTGCGTCGCGCGTTTTTCTGTACCACTCTATCACATTTTTGTCGAACGCCTCATAGCCGCCGCCTTTTTTGTCCGTACCGCTGTCGAACAGATACAGATTGAACACATCACGGTCCGAGCCGTCCGAGGCTTGTATCGGGATATTGTATGTCCCGCCGCCGAGTGCCTCATCTAAATCCCCGACACAGGTCGGAAAAGATTTGTAAATGTGCGCAAATTGGTCGCTGTTGGAAATGCCGACCTGTCGGTCATGATTGCCGAAGGTCACCGCAAAGGGGATATTTCGCTTTGTCACGGGCTCTAACAGTTTTGTGATGGTTTCTTTTACCGCATTTTCGAGTTCTGCGCCCTTGCCCTTATAGGTCACGCCGTAGCCTTTAATTTGGTCGCCCGTGTAGACCACCAAATCGGGCTTTTCCGCTTCGACTGCCGCTTCGAGCAGCGCGAGCGTATCGGGCGAAACGGCGGGGATTTCCTGCATATCGGTAATTTGCATAATTTTAAATGTACCGTCTTTGTGAAACCGCATAACAGCCTCCGTATTCTCCGTTACTGAAAAAGGGGACACAGGCAATTTGATTTGCCGTGCCCCCATTGACGCAATTTATTGTAACACGCAGGCCGACAGGTGTCAATGCGTTGTGTTAGAAAAACCGCGTAAAAAATTTGTCAAAAAGCTGTAAAATTTGTCACTATGCGTCCAAAGGTATGATTTTTTCGTTCTTTTCTTTGCCTTTCCAGGTATACATAATCTGCGGATTTTCAAAAATGCTGTCGAGTGTTTTTAAAAACGGTACAATATCGCCGAAATCGAGCGCGCGGTGGTCAAAAGCAATGCAAATCGGCAAAACCTGCCGCGCTTCCACATGCTTTTCACCGCATGCATCGGTGACGACTACGGGCTTATCTTGAATTGCCCCCACGCCGAATGCCGTGACCTGCGGCGGGATAATTTCCAAAAGCGCCGCCGCACCGCGCCCGGCGCGATACACCGAACCGAGGTTGGAAACGGTCACCGTGCCCTGTTCAATGTCGCGTTTGGTCAAGCGGTCTTCTACGGGGATGCTTTCATACGCTTTTTTCGCCGCGCCGTGCAGGGTTTTCACTTTGTGCTTGCCCGTCTTTGAACCGATTAAGCGGTAAACCGCCTGCCCGATTTTGCCCGATTTTAAGGCGGTCAGGGTATTGTCCAAAGACACCTCAAACATCGCTTCGTTGAGGTCGGTATTCTCCGCGCGGCGGTACACATCTTGAATATAGTCGGTCATTTCGTCTAAATTCTTCTCTTCAAAGTCATGCAGATTGACGGTCATCATTTCGCCGTTGGGCAAAATCATCGGCATGGAAATGTCGATATTTTTAAAGGTATCCACCGAACCGCGTACGAGTTTGCGGTTAAAATGTATGTGGGCATTCATGGCGGGTGCGGCTTTGAGCCCCTCGCAAATGACTTTGAGCAGTAAGGTGTTCACGGAAATTTTATCCGCCCCGCGGCGGTTTAAATTGAGTTTTTTATAGGCTTTCATAAAATCGGTGACATCGGGTTCATACATATAGGTCACATGCGGAATGGTCTCCCAACTTTCCGAGGTCATATTGGCAACGATTTTTCTTTGGATTCCGAAATGGGTGGTGTTGATTTTTTTCATGGTGGTTTACTCCTTTTCTCTGTGTTTTCATCGTATTCGATAAACGGGAAAAATATTTTGAAAGGTTTGCGTCGGATTTTCCTTCCGACAACAAGAGCATACCAAATCCGTGTCGGTTGCGCCATACATTCTGCTTTACAGTGCCCGAAAACCGGGGAAACTTTTGGTTGCAACGGGCGAAATCGCACACAATATATTTTTTCGTGCGTAGGGGGCGGCATCTCGACGACCCGTATTCCCTCCCTCTTAGAGGGAGGTGGCTTTTGCCGTAGGCAAAAGACGGAGGGAGAGAAACGGAAAAAATCTCTCCCCCAGTCAAATGCTACGCATTTGACAGCCCCCTCGTCAGAGGGGGCGAAAACGGCGGGCGATTCGTGAATCGCCCCTACGACCGTAGGGAACGACCGAAGACGCGTTCCGCAAAATCACATCAAAATCCACGGGCGGGCGTGGAAACCCGCCCCTACAACGGGTCATCGAGACGCCGACCCCTACGCTCGAATGGACTTTCTGTGTGGACGGTGTCATATATGCAAAAGCAAAAACGCCGCGCCCCGCATTGTGAGCATACAATGCGGGGCGCGGTTTCGTTATATGCAGTTTTTTGTTTTCATTCACCCGCGGTCAGCGCGTCCAAACTCTGTTCCATCAAATCGAAAAAGCGTTCGACGGTCTTTTTGTCTTCATCGTTACCGCGCACGCACATTGACAGCGTCACCACATTGTGCATAGTTGTTGCCGACAACAGCACAAACGGCTTATATTTCACCGCGCCGGTCATAAAGCCGTCGGTCGGCTCATGCCCGCACAGCGACAACTTATCCGCTTCCAAAATGCCGATATTGCTCATCGCCAAAAGAGGATTGGAATAGCCGATTTTGATAATTTCCTCACTCGCGGCGTGCGGCATAATGGTGTAGCCGAGTTTTAAAAGCGGCAAGCCGTGCAGCCCCATAAACTTATCCTGCTTAAATTGGTTAGAGCTGTGTTTTACATATTGGAGCGTTTGGAAAATATCCTTTCCGCGCTCGGGCACCTTGCATTGCATCCACGCGGTGTGGTTCGTGAGCCCCTCGTCGCTGACATCTTTCAAGTGGCGGCGCAGGTCAATCGCGCAGGAAATCGAAACACCCTCATACGGGCTGTAATTCGCCAAGGTATACAGGCTGTAAAAATATGCGGTCAGCAGCATATCGTTGACGGTTGCGCCGTGCTTTTTGCCCGCCGCCTTAATCTCCGCCAACTTTTCGGCGCTGATTTTACGCTTGGCAATAAATGAACGGTCTCGAATGCTGTCGGGCGTTAAGGGGAATTTGTGGTCATCTTTGGCGTTGATATTCTTATACAGATTGCGCGCCATTCTCTGTTCGGTTTTGGAAAAATCATTGTACACCTGGTCATAGGAACGGGAGCCTTCGCGCAAATCGACGGGACTGATACCGTTTTCAATATAGGCATTGTAATTTTTACAAAACGCCTTTAAGAAATACTTGAAATCGCCGCCGTCCATACACATATGATTTTCAATCATACAAAGCGTGGTTTTGCCGTCCTTGAAGAACACTGCAACCTTCATTTGAATATCGTTTTCGGGCGGAATTTCCTGCGTCAAAAATGCCTCTGCCGCCGCTTCGACATCGTCGGGGTACGAAATCTCCAACACATCGTCAATATGATAGGGCTTTACAATCCAATAGGGGCTGACATGATTGTCCTTAAAACTTGAATGCAAAAC
>JBJEPV010000113.1:0-1703 GCA_051881415.1 Candidatus Fimenecus sp. | reverse complement strand
TGCTCATCTCGTGTTTCTGTTTTAACTCTTTACCCCAACATTTGACAAAGAGCCAAATTTTATTGTTCCGTTGCCGCAGTAGGCGCATCTGCGGGATTTTGCGCAGTCTCTTCCGTTTTAACCTCCGTTACGGTTTTGCGCACCTCCAAGCGGTCATACAACTGCTTATACCGCACCGCGACGCGGAACCGGTAATCACACTTCGGGCAGTAAAACACCGCCCGAAACGAATTGTTGCTGTATTTCCAATTCTTTTCCTTTTTCACTTTCCCGCCGCACAAATTGCAAACACAGCGGAATTGTTTTTTATCCACCAAAGGATTGTCCATATCCCGAATATAATACGGTTTAAACGCCAAACGCGCATAGAATTCTCGGTCACAGGGGTGTGTATATTTTTTTAAAACTTCCGCATCAAATACACTTTTCAAACAAGCAACCGAAAGGCGGCTGTCATCCAGCGCTCTGTGGTGCGGATAATCCTCCGGATTGACACCGAGCTTTTCCGCGGCAACTGACAGCCCCAACTGTTGTCCCGAAGACGCGGCATCGGTAAAGCTTTGGCAATACTTTTGTAAATCACAGTAATTATGCACAAACGGCAATTCGGCGGTATTTAAAAAGTAGTCGCAATTTTTAATCAGCGTACGAATATCCCCGTCGCCCCATGTTAAAAATGTATTTTCTTCCGTCCCAAGCCAAGCAGTGAACAGCATAATTGCTTTTTGAAAGGAAATACCGTTTGCAATATCGTCATTTGTTAAGTGCGTCAATGATTTTACGCGGCTTTGCAACCGTTTGCCGATTTGTGATTTGATAATTACGGAAAAAGAATCAATTTCCTGCAAAGCCGCATTCAGTTTCACAGCGCCGATTTCGATAATCTCATTCATAAATCCGTCGAGCTTTTTACAGTATGCGGTATTCCACTCCATATCCATCACAATATAGTTCATAAGGTGGCTTTCTCTCCTCAAAAAAATTGGGCGGTTCAAATTGAACGACCCAATTTCAAGTCCATTTTCATGGGAACAGAATACCATATTTCCACGGTAAAATCAACTGTCCGTGTCGGTATTTTCGGTATTTTTCGGCGCTTCTTCCTCGATTATATCCACCGCGCCGGTTTTCACATTGCCGGACATCACAATGATTTCCGGCTGTTCTTCTTCTTTCTTTTTTTTGCGCGCCTGTTGTGCCTCTTTCTTTTTGCGGTTATGTTCCGCCTGCTTGACGGCAAGCTCCTCGGCTTTTTGCTTCGCCTGTTCCTCACCGATTTGCATTTTACCGCTTAATCGCAACAAAAAGGAGTTCATATCCGACGGCGAAATATAGATATATTCCTCTACCGTTTCCGGTTCTTGTTTTTTATGCTGTACCTCTTTGTGGTAGCCGACCGCAATTCGATTCATGGAAAGCGCCACGATTTTCTTGTGCTTAGCCTCAAAATCGCCGTCTTCCACGGAAATAATATCCCCATACGGAATTTTGAACACACGCAACGGCCAATCGCGTATATATAAATACTCTTCACGCACCTCATAGCAGGTGACAAACGGCATCGGCAAAATCAAAATCATCGACTGCGACAAAGTTTCGATTACCAACCTCCACCGCCAAACGATTTATTCGGAAAGCGAAACAGATAAACCCAAAACCGACGCCGCCAAAGAAAGACTTTCAAAGCTGAATTCTTCCATAGA
>JBJEPV010000112.1:0-1709 GCA_051881415.1 Candidatus Fimenecus sp. | reverse complement strand
GAAGCCGGATGAAGAAGTTGTCGCCGGAAATGCCGCCGAGGCTCAAAATCCACGCCGTCACGGTGGTGCCGATGTTCGCGCCCATAATCACGCCGATGGACTGCCGAAGCGTCATCAGCTTCGAGTTGACAAAGCCCACCACCATCACGGTCGTCGCCGAGGAGCTTTGGATGACGGCCGTCACGCCCATTCCCGTCAGAAAGCCCTTGATCTTGCTGTTCGTCAGCTTGCCGAGCAGCGCCTTGAGACCGTTTCCGGCCCGCCGTTCCAGACCGTCGCCCATCACGTTCATCCCGAACAGAAGCAGGCAGAGGCCGCCGATCATCGTCAACGCGTCAAAAATCGTCATCCGAACTTCCCCCGATGTTTTATTTTTGAAAAGTCCATGTTATATGCGATTGCAATTTTTCTCAATTATATACGATTTTAACCGCTGAATGTAAAAAGCAGAAGTCGAATATTGTTAAATTTCGGTAATATTTCGCCCGCAATTTTGTTACATCGCTTTGCGGGAAGCCAAACAAGGCGCAGAGCGGGCCAACAGACGCGGCACGCCAAGCGACGGCGCCTGCCGCGGCGCACCCCGTCGCTATTCGCCGTCGAACGCCGTGCGCGGAGTAAGCCGTGCGCGGAGAACGCCGTGTGCGGCGAGACGGAAGTATTGCATTCGGCCGCGCAAGCAGGCGGCGGTGAGCATCGACCGCAAAACCGGCAAGACAGACGCGAGAATGCCCGCGATAGAGCAAACCGAGAATACAACGAAACCGCCCGTAAACACTCACAGAGCCGCATCCCGAGCCAAATCCAGAGAAAGATACGCAAATCCGGCACCGGATGCCTGTATCAGATAAGCGACACCTTGCGGGAAGGAAGCATCTGTCCGAGCCTGTCCGGCGGCAAACGCAAAAAATGCAATGTCTACGCCGAAACCCGCGAGCAATGCGAAGGCAAACTCGCCGAGAGGATCGAAAAAGCAAATGCGGAGATTGCGGAAGCGACAAAAGCGGCAAACGCATAAATAGCGGAGGGCTGACCGTTTGGTCAGCCCTCGATTTTTGATACGCAGTAGGCAACATAAAGCGTCATTTCATATTGGCGAAAAAGTCTGTTTTTTCACAATCTAAACGTTACCACCCTTTTCGCTATATTCGATTGCTTTTTCTTCACTTTTGTGTCATATGCTCCGTTGAATTACGCTTGACACGCATAAGAGCCAATAATCAAATAATCCGTACTCTTTTTCACATTCGAATCAACAATCCCGCCACGTTCAGCAATGCACTTTCCGCTGCAGGTTTTTGTCCCTCGTAAGCAAAATTGCCGTTGAAACAAATATATGATACCAAGCTGGCAGATTGCCTTATTTTACGAATTGGCGCACTCGACATCGAAATACGTTCTTTTTTCCATAATGTCCGCCTCGAAGATAAAATGAAAAAGCCGCAAGGTTTCTCCTTGCGGCTTTGATTTTGCGGCCAAAAATGCTGAAATGTCTACCGGGGATAAAAAAGACGCCATCTAAAACGCGGGAGGTGCATCCGGTAAAAGAAAAGACCCGGAGCGCGTATCGGCTCCAGGCCCTGCCTGGTGGTCGGAGTGGTGTTACAAAGCTTTCTAAAAAAGCAAGGGGTTATTGGTAGTTAACAAGCTGTGTTTAGAAATAATAGGCGTACAGAAATGGACGCCTATTATTTTATTAGTACTAAAAT
>JBJEPV010000111.1:0-1724 GCA_051881415.1 Candidatus Fimenecus sp. | reverse complement strand
GGGTGCCTCTATCACCTATGCGGATTTGGTCGATTTTTGGAACAGCTTTGACCCCTACGCGCTCAACACCCTGATTGCCGCACCCGATATGGCGGCGTCGATTCTCAAATTGCAGGAAATGCGCGACGCGGCGGCAGGGCTTACTTTCCACGGTGACGGAAAGCCCGTCACGCCCCTCGGTGCAAATCTGTTGAAGAGCAGTGCCGTGCCCGCAGGCAAGCTCATCGGGCTTGACAAAACCTGCGCGCTTGAACAGGTTTCGGCAGGCGGAATTTTGACCGAATATGACAAACTGATTGACCGTCAGTTGGAACGTGCGGCAATTTCACAGATTTCGGGCTTCGCCAAAATTTACACCGACGCTTCGCGCGTGCTGGCGTGAAGCGCAAAGCGGAGGTGTCTGTATGATTGATGTTGTGCGCGTTACGCAAATCCTGACGCGCTTTTCGGGGCTTTCCGAAGATGTGCTTGCGGACGCCATGCCCGTTGTCGCCGTCGCCTGTGCCGAATGCACCGACAAGTTGCGTTCCCCCGAATACGCTGAGCATCCGCTTGTGTTGGAGGCGGTTGCCGCCCTTTGCAATTACCGTTTGCTGTTGCGCGACAAAACCTACCGCGAGGGTACAACGCAGTTTTCGGCAGGCGATGTTTCGGCAACGGTCAGCCCCGCCGCCATGCTCGAAAGCGCTGTGCGTCTGCGGGACGACGCCTACACGGCGGCGGCACGGTATTTTGAAGATACCGACTTTTTGTTTCGGCAGGTGTAAGCATGGAACGCTTTTTCAATCAATTCGGCAGGAGCGTGTATTTGTCGGACGGCGCGGGTTGGCGTTCGCCCGTATACCGCGCGTTTTTACAGCCCCTGCGCTATAAAAACAAAATGTATTTGGAGGGCACCTACACCGTACTCGGCAAAGACCCGAACGGGCTGTATTTGTATATCGGCTCCGAAAAGCACGATATTACGCGCGTGCCGAAAAACACAAGGCTTACGGACGGCGACGGCAAAAGTTATCTCATTCAGCGCGCCGAAAAGGTCTGCCGCGGCGACAAGCCCTATTATTTTTGGGCAATCTTAAAAGAAATCTGCGAGGTGACTGCACAATGAATGTGCCGCATACATTTATCAATAATATAATCCCCGTATTGAAAAATGACCCTTTTTTTGAAAACGTGACCATCACCACAGCGTATGAAAATGACATTAAGCCCTACCCCGTGACGAAACCGATTGTTGCGCTGGCAGTGGACAAGCACACCGTGGGTGAACGGCTGATTTCCGTAAACGAGGACGGCTCCGAAACGCTTTCCAAAAAGCGTATCGGTGAAAGCGTGATTAAGGTGACCTTTTTTGTGCCGTATGAAAACGGCGCGGCAGAGTGCTACCGTTGGGCGGATTACCTGTATTCCTATTTTCTGTTTCAGACGGAATTGGATATTACCGGCTGTCGCCTTTACGATTGCAATTATGTCCGCGAATGCGGCGCGCTGGTTTTGGAAACCGATTTTACCCTGCGCCAAACTTTGAGCGAATAACCCTTTTCCCTTGCGACCCTTCCCCCTTGTGAAGCAAAACCGCACCGTACAAACAGTACGGTGCGGTTTGTTTTGTGGGGTGGTAATTTTTGGGGTTTGCACAGTTTTATTTCGTTCGGAAGGACAAAGTGGGGTTTGTCGGGGTAATTTATACGGTAGGGCGGGGGCTTGCCCCCGCCGTTAATTCA
>JBJEPV010000110.1:0-9660 GCA_051881415.1 Candidatus Fimenecus sp. | reverse complement strand
AAAGTTTCCGCTTTTTAACACTTGCAGTAAATCCGCATTTGTTTCAATCTTGCGGTCAGTCAAAATCCCGCCGCGCGCGACATCTTCCACCCTGTGAAAGTCCGACCCCGCACTGCCGCGCAAACGGTGCAGTTTCGCCCATTTTTCGGCAATCGCGTTGCGTGAATTGTGGCGCACGCAGGCGTTGTAAATTTCCACGCCGTCCAAATATTCGGGATTGACAATGTGCATACCGTCCCGAAACGGGTGCGCCTGAAAAATCAAAAGACCGTTTTTGTGTGCCAATTTTGAAAACGAGGCAAGGCGCATCTTTAACAGGTCGGGATTTTGATACAAAAATTCCTCCGTTACGCCGTAAACCAAGTAATCGTTGCTGTCGCCCTTGCGATCAAACCGCAGTTCCATACCGAGCAGAACGGTCAACCCGTCGCCCGCCGCCGCTTTCGCATTGCGGTAGCCCTGTAAAAAAATGTCCGCCTTTTCCGCCCAGGAAAGGTCGGTGTCTTTGTATGCTTCAAAGGTGCTCGGGCTTAGATGGTCTGTCATCACCACGGTGCTCGCGCCCGCCGCTTTATAAAGCGCAACCAAATCTTTTGCACCCACCTCGCCGCAACGGCTGGTGTCGCTTGTATGTGCGTGTAATTCCGTAAAAAAGCGTTCCATGGTTTTCATCTCCCGTGTTTTCGCGTAGTATTATACAACACCCATTGAAATTTGTCGAGAAAATCGACAAATTTCTGCATTTTTGACAACAAATTCAAATTGCAATTCTTTGATTTTTATATTATCATAATATACGCATAATTCCGCAGTTTAGTCAGGAGGAAACAAAATGGAGTGTTTATGCAGTCAGGTCAAAAGTGATTTGTCGCTTTTAGAGCCCGTACTCGCACAATATGCAGATACAAAGGGGAGCCTCATTACCATATTACAGCACGCGCAGGAAATCTATGGGTATCTCCCGCAGGATGTGATTCGGCACATTTCCGAGCGCACAGGTGTAAAGCCCGCAAAAATTATGGGCGTGGCGACTTTCTATACCCAATTCCGTTTACAGCCCGTCGGCAAGTATTTGATTATGCTTTGCAAGGGCACGGCGTGCCATGTCAACGGCTCGGATTTGATTGAGAAAACCATTACGGAAGCGTTGGGCATTCGCGACGGCGAAACCACCGAGGACGGACTGTTCACCTTGAAAAATGTGGCGTGCTTGGGCTGTTGCAGTCTGTCGCCTGTGATGATGATTAACGAGGAAACCTACGGCAGTTTAACGCCCGAGAAAACCCGTGCGATTTTGGCAGAACTTCGGGAAAAAGCAAAGGAGGACGCGCAATGATGAAAGTAGTTGTCGGCGCAGGCAGCTGCGGCATTGCCGCAGGCGCGCAAAAAGTGTATGACGCACTGAAAGTGCAGAACGGCGACAAGGCGTTTTCCTTAACCGTTACGGGCTGTAACGGGATGTGCTTTTTAGAGCCGATTGTCGATATTTATGACGAGCAAAACAAGTTAACCCGCCTTGTAAAAGTGACGGCAGAAGACGGAGAACGCATCGCAAACGCCGTAAAATCGGGTGATTTGCAAAGCGTCTCGGATTTGGTGATTTCCGACGAGGACGCCGCGTTTCTCACAAAACAAACCCGTATTGCGCTTCGCCACTGCGGTATCATTAACCCCGAAGAACTCACCGATTACGAAGCCACGGACGGCTACAAAGCCATTCGCAAAGTGCTGTTTGAAATGACGCCCGAACAGGTGATTGAAGAAATCAAAATTTCGGGCCTTGCCGGGCGCGGCGGCGCGGGGTTCCCGACTTGGTTTAAATGGAACGCCGCAAGAAGTTCGGCGGGCGACGAAAAATATTTAATCTGTAACGCCGACGAGGGCGACCCCGGCGCATTTATGGACAGAGCCGTTATTGAGGGCGACCCCCACTCTTTAATTGAGGGTATGCTCATCGGCGCGTATGCTATCGGCGCCAAAGAGGCGATTGTCTATGTTCGCGCGGAGTATCCGCTTGCGATTAAACGCTTGGAAAAGGCAATAAAACAAGCCGAAGAAAAAGGCTATCTCGGCGAGCACATTTTCGGAAGTGACTTTTCCTGCAAAATGCGTATTAAAGCGGGCGCAGGCGCGTTCGTTTGCGGCGAGGAAACCGCGCTTATCGAATCTTTGGAGGGCAGTCGCGGTATGCCGCGCTTAAAACCGCCGTTCCCCGCGCAGGCGGGCTATTGGCACAAACCCTCGAACATCAACAATGTTGAAACCTTCGCCAATGTCGCGTGGATTCTCTTAAACGGCGGCGAAAAATTTGCCGCCATGGGCACCGAGGGCAGTAAGGGCACAAAGGTGTTTGCGCTCACGGGGAAAATCCGCCGCGGCGGCCTTGTTGAAATTCCGATGGGCAAAACCCTGCGCGATGTTATTTTTGACATCGGCGGCGGGATTCGCGGCGGCAAACAGTTCAAAGCCGTGCAAATGGGCGGCCCGTCGGGCGGCTGTATCCCCGCGGATTTGCTCGATACCGTCATTGACTACAAAGCCCTCGGCGCAACAGGCGCGATTATGGGCTCGGGCGGTATGGTCGTGATGGACGAGGACACCTGTATGGTGGGTATGGCGAAATTCTTTTTGGATTTCACCGCGAAAGAGTCCTGCGGCAAATGCGTGCATTGCAGACTCGGCACAAAGCGTATGCTGGAAGTCTTAACCCGTATTACCGAGGGCAACGGGCAGGCAGGCGACATTGAACTGTTGGAAGAACTGTGCTATTCGATTAAAGACGGCGCGCTGTGCGGCTTGGGGCAGACCGCGCCCAACCCCGTGCTGACCACAATAAAATATTTCCGTGACGAGTTTGAGGCACATATTACCGAGAAAAAGTGCCCCGCAGGGGAATGCACAGCGCTTGTCACCTACGAAATCAACCCCGACAAATGTATCGGGTGCACGAAGTGCGCCAAAAACTGCCCCGTGGGTGCCATTACGGGTGCGGTCAAATCGGCACACACGATTGACACAAGTATCTGCATCAAATGCGGCAAATGCGCTGAAAACTGCCGCTTCGGTGCGGTGGAGGTACACTGATGAGCCAAATTACCATTACCATTGATAATCATATATTGACCGTCGAGGAGGGGACAACGCTCCTCACGGCGGCAACACAGAACCATTTGAAAATTCCGAACCTTTGCTATGACGGCAGAGTGGAACTGTACGGTGCGTGCGGGCTTTGCGTGGTCGAAGTTGAGGGTACGCCGAAACTGTTGCGCGCCTGCTCCACAAAAGCGACGGACGGTATGGTGGTGCACACAAATACCGACCGCGTGGTGCGTGCGCGAAAAGTTGCGCTCGAACTGCTTTTGTCCGACCATGACGGCGACTGTAAAGCACCCTGCACCAAAGCGTGCCCCGCGAATACCGACTGCCAGGGCTATGTCGGCTTAATTGCCAACGGCGAATACAACGAGGCAACGCGCCTGATTAAAGACAAAATCCCGTTGCCGTCCTCTATCGGCAGAGTGTGCCCGCACCCCTGTGAAAAGGAGTGCCGCCGTCGCTTTGTGGACGAGCCGGTGTCGATTGCAAACTTAAAAGCATTTGCGTCCGATATGGATATGGCGAGCGCGACACCGTATGTTCCGCCTGTCGAGCCCGACAGCGGCAAAACCGTTGCCGTCGTGGGCGGCGGCCCTGCGGGGCTGACTGCGGCGTATTTTCTGCGCCGCTTTGGGCACAGTGTTACCGTGTTTGACGCCATGCCCAAAATGGGCGGTATGCTTCGCTACGGGATTCCCGAATACCGTTTGCCGAAAGCGCTTTTAGACCGTGAAATCGCGCAAATCGAAGCGCTGGGTGTAACGCTTAAAAATAATGTGAAAATCGGGCAAGATATTTCCCTTGCCGACTTACAAAAAGACTTTGATGCCGTGATTTTGGCGGCGGGCGCTTGGAACAGCAGTAAAATGCGCGTACCGGGTGAAGAAAGCGAAAAAGTGCTCGGCGGCATCGACTTTTTGCGTACTGTCGCCTTAGGCGTACCTGCCGACATCGGCAAAACCGTGGCAATCGTCGGCGGCGGCAACACGGCAATGGATGCCTGCCGCACGGCGGTGCGTTTGGGTGCGGAAAATGTGTATGTCATTTATCGCCGCACGCGTGACGAAATGCCCGCCGAAGATGTCGAAATTTTAGAAGCGGAAGAAGAGGGCGTGCAGTTTAAGTATCTGACTTCTCCGATTGCCTTCCGAGAGGAAAACGGCAAAGTGGTTGCGGTACTGCAAAAAATGCAACTCGGCGCGCCTGACCAAAGCGGCAGACGCCGCCCCGAGCCTATTGAGGGTGCAACCGAGGAACTGCCCTTAGATACCGTGATTATGGCCATCGGGCAATACCCGAATTTGGAAGGCTTTGAAAGTGTCGAGGCGACCAAACGCAACACCGTTGCCGCCGATGAAGAAACATTCCGCACTTCCGTAGAAGGCATATTTGCCGTGGGCGATATGACCAACCGCGGCGCGTCGATTGCGATTGCCGCAATCGGTGAGGCGCAAAAGGCATCGGTGATTGTAGACCGCTATTTAAACGGCGAAGCGGCACGCTATAAAAAACCGTATTTTGTGGAGCGCAATCCGGCACCCGAATTTTTCCAAAAATTCCCGAAAGCGCCGCGCGCCAAAATGCCGCAACTGTCTGCCGAAGAACGCAAAACCAATTTCAAAGAGGTTTCGCTCGGCTTTTCCGAAGATGCGGCAAAGAAAGAGGCAATGCGGTGCCTTGAATGCGGTTGCCACGATTACTACGAATGCAAATTGATTTCCTATGCCAACCAATACGATGTCAACCCCGCGCGGTTTGCGGGTGAAAAGCATCAGCGCAACGAGGAAAATGTCAATTCGCTCATTTCCCGCAATACCGACAAATGCATTTTGTGCGGTCTTTGCGTGCGCGTGTGTGAAGAGGCCATGGGCAAAACCAATTTAGGGCTAATCGGCAGAGGTTTCAACACAGTCGTCAGTCCCGAATTCGGCTTGCCGCTGGAAGAAAGCAACTGTATGTTCTGCGGGCAGTGCGTCACCGTTTGTCCGACAGGGGCATTGCGTGAAAAAGAGCCGGTTATCAAACGCGTGCCCGTCAAGGAAAACAGCGTTTTGTCCGTTTGTAACTTCTGTTCGGCACTTTGCAAAACCGATGTGCGTTTTGTGGGCAAAACCGTGATGCGTTCACTCCCCGCGGGCGACAAGGGCTTGCTTTGCAAAGGCGGGCGGTTCGGCATTTTCTCGGCGAACAACCAACTGCCGCCTGTGCCCCCCGAAAAACTTGCGGAAATTGCCGATACAGTCAAAAAATACGGTGACAGCGTGGTTGTGGTACTCGGTCCGACGGCAACGATGGAAGAACTGTATTTTGCAAAACAGCATTTCCCCGCGGTGTATGCCGATATGACGGAATTTTCCGCCGCAAAAGACGGCGCGAAGCTGCTCGGGATCCCGCCCGTTTCCGAATATAAAGGCGAAAAACTTGCCATTCTTGCAGACTGCAAAAAGTCCGCTTCGGTGACGGCAGAATATACCGTTCTACTCTCCAATGCCTACGCGGATTTCGCAGACGCGCAGATTTTCACAGCGCCCTTTACCGCGAACAGCGGTACCTATTTAAAAGGCGAAACGAAAGCCGTACAGCGTGCGGCGATTTCGTCAGAACTCCCGACCGCGCTCGCGGCACTCGCCGCACTTTGCGGTACCGAGGCTGTATCTGCCGAAACCGTATTTGCAGATTTGCAAACTGCATATCCTGCACTTGCAAACAAAAAAGAAGATGCTATAATAGAAAAAGAAATCATTCGCGGCGGCGGAAAATACTTTTTCAACGACCAAAGCGTTTCGGTTTCGGAATTCTGTGACAATTTTTAAAATCATATATTGTAAAGGTGTCTCGGGATGCGTTTTGCGCATTGCCGAGGTGAAAAGGGAACACGGTGTAAATCCGTGACAGCCCCCGCTGCTGTAATGCGTAACGCAAAGCCAAATGCCACTGATTTTTCGGGAAGGCGGCTTTTGCGGTTTGAGCGCGAAGTCAGAAGACCTGCCTTTGCAAGTTGCAAAAATTCTTTCGGTGGGAGAGAAGTATGCAGAGCAAATTAAAACGGATGTATCCCTTTCTTTTGTTGTGCATCGGGCGAGGCTCCCAAATGGGTGCCTCGCTTTTTTTGCCTAAAAGGAGGAATGCAGAAAGCACAACAACTACCCGCACGAAAATACAAAAAAGAAAGGAACTAAAAAAATGAAACTGAAAAAACTGACCGCAACTCTTGCGGCGATTATCTTGGTCTTTGCGCTGTGCGCGCAACCCGTATTTGCCGCCGATGTGAAAGGGGCAAAAGACAAAATCGCCGCGTGGTTGCAAAATCCCGAAAACACGCAGTTTGATTACACCGAAACCGATTTTGCCGACAGCCTGATGGATTGGACGGTATTCACCTTGGCACGCGATTTCCGCGATATTCCGGAAGAATATCCTGCTTACATCAACGCGGCGGTGCAAAATTCGTTTGACACTTTGTATCCGTCGGATATAGCGCGCATCATTTTGAGTGTGACCGCCTGCGGGCTGGATGCGAAAAACATCGGCGGGCACGATTTGCTCGAAGCGCTTGCGGGTGTTGATTATTCTGCACAAATCTTTTTGAGCAGTCTTGTATTCCCGCTGATTGCGATGGATTTTAAGGCGGATTTCTCGTTTGACGATGCCACGCGCGCAGAAATTGTGGAAATGATTTTGGCTTGTCAACAGCCCGACGGCGGTTGGAGCTACTGCTCGGAGGATTTGTACGGCTACGGCATTTATACCGACCCCGACAGCACCGCCATGGCGTTGCAGGCGCTCGCGCCGTATGCGGAAAACGCGGAAGTTTCTGCCGCGGCAGACCGCGCATTTGCCTATTTGTTGGCACAGCAAGGTGAAACGGGTGCCGTGCTTTCCTACGGTGCGCCGAGCGCCGAGTCCACCGCGCAGTTGATTTTGGCGCTTTGCGCGTGGGGGAAAAATCCCGAATCCGCCGACTTTACCGTGAACGGCAACACCCTTGTGGACGGACTTTGTGCATTTGTTAGTGAAAACGGCGGCGCGCTGAATTACGCGAACGCCGAAGACCCCTTAACCACCTATCAGGTGATGCAGGCGCTTGAAGCAGTCGAGCGATATAGAAACGGCAAACCGACTGTGTTTACCTATGACGAAAAGCCCGCAGAAGAACCCACCGACACCACTGCACCCTCGACAACCATGCTGACGCAATCCGGCGAACAGACTGCGGTTTCGATTCCGAAAACAGGCGGTACGCCGTTTGCAGGCGGCGCGGTTTTGCTGACCGTCGGTGCGGCGGCAGTCTTGCTGACACGCAAAAAAGATGAAGTGTAAACGTATTTTCTGTGCGGTACTTGCCGCCCTATTGTTTTGCCTTTGTGCGTGCCAAAAAGAAGGCGCACAAAGCGTGTCCGAAACGGTCGAAAGTTCTGCTGTTTCGGAAAATGCGGAAACCACCCTTGCCCCCGTGCCCGAAAGCACGGCGGCAGGGGAACTTGTTCTGCCTGAAAACCCGAACGGTGCACCGACAGACGACAAAAATGCAAACAGCGCAGCACAGTCTCAACCTGCCGCAATACAAACCGGCTCGCAGACACCCGCCGAACCCGTGCCTGCCGTGCCGCAAACGCCCGCGGAAACCGAAACGCCGCAAACGCAAACCGTTTCTTTGTCGGTCACTTGCCACAATGCGATTGCGTACGGGATTTTGGACAATCCGAATTTTCAGGGCGTTGTGCCCGAAAACGGCGTATATTTTGACAACGGTGCCGTCGAATTTACGGCGGGGGAAAGTGTGCTGACCGTGTTAAAGCGATGCTTAAAAGCGCAAAAAATCGTATATAATATCGGCTCGGACGGCTATGTAAAAAGTATAGGCGGACTTTCCGAGCGTGATTGCGGCGCGCAAAGCGGATGGCTTTATAAAGTCAACGGCGAGTTGCCGAATGTCTCCTGCAAATATTATACCTTAAAGGCGGGCGACCGTGTAGAATTTGCATATACCTGCACAAAGGGGGATGTGTAATGGAACCTTCCCGCACCTTCTTTTATAAACTGCGCACAGATACCTTGCTGGTTTGTATGCTCTCGGTTACGGTGACCGCCGCATTGCGGATACACCCCGTTACAGGGGGGATTTCTGCGGTGACGGCGGTGCTTTCGTATGTTGTATATGGCAAAGGGCGGGAACTGCGGTCGCTTCTGCGCTTTTGCGCCCCGATGGCCGGTATGCTCGTTTTATTCAATCTGCTGTTTAACCGCAACGGCGTGACGGCGCTGTTTTACCTTGGCGACGCGGCGGTTACGCTGGAAGCAATTTTGTACGCCGTATGCGCCGCACTTGCATTTACAAGCACGGTGCTGTGGTTTTCATTTTATTGTTTGTTTTTGGACTGCGACCGTGTATATGCGTTCCTTGCGCGGTTTTCGCGGGGGTTGGGGCTTGTGGTTTCCCTCTCGCTTGCGCTCGTGCCGAAAACCTTGGAGAAATACACCCAAATGCGCACCGAAAATACCGTCAATGCGGACAAGGCACACCGCTTTACGGGGCTGATTTTGCGACTGTCCGCCCTGTTTTCGTGGGTGTTTGACGATGCGTTTCAAACAGCGCTTTCCATGAAAGCACGCGGCGCGCTGTGTGCGCAGAAACGGCAAAATCCGAAAGTGCGGTGGCACGCGGCAGACGGTGTTTGTATGCTGTTGGCGCTCTCGGCGATTATCGCTTGCTTTTCGCCGCCGCTGAAAACGGCTATTTACCCGCGCTTTGCGGGCGCGCAATATATAGACGGTGCAATTTGGTATTTGCCGTTATTGCTTTTCTGTTCCGTACCGTGTGTATGTAAACTGTGGGAGGTGCTCAAATGGAAGTTTATACTGCAAAGGATTTAACCTTTACCTATGCGGGCGCACAAGCACCGACTTTACAAAATATTTCGTTTTCCGTGCCTGAAAACGCGTTCGTTTTGCTGTACGGCGCCTCGGGTAGCGGCAAAACTACGCTGTTACGCCTTTTGAAATCAGAATGCACACCAAAGGGCGAACGACAAGGCGAACTCCTTTACAGAGGAAAACCGCTGTCGGATTTGCCATATGAGACTTCCATACGCGAAATTGCCTACACCGCGCAAAATCCCGATACCCAGCAGGTGTCGGACTATGTAAAAAATGAATTGGCGTTTTTACCCGAGAATTTGGGATTGCCGTCGGCCCAAATCCAACTGAAAATTGCCGAAACCGTCGGCTTTTTCGGTATTTCGGACTTGTATACCCGCAAAATACAAACCCTGTCAGGCGGGGAAAAGCAGTTGGTGAATTTGGCGGCCGCCTGTGTCGGCACACCGCGTGTGTTGCTTTTGGACGAGCCGTTTGCCATGCTCGACGCGGTCGGCGCAGAACGGTTGTTGCGCGCAATCGTGCGCTTGCATCAAAGCTTGGGCGTGACCGTGCTTGTAACCGAACACAATATACAACCGCTTTTACCGTATTTGACGGGCGTTTTGACACTTGAAAACGGGCGTTTGAACGAATCCCGTTCTGCGGACGCATTTTTGCGCGCGCACCCGGATGCCACGCCGTCTG
>JBJEPV010000109.1:0-9688 GCA_051881415.1 Candidatus Fimenecus sp. | reverse complement strand
TGTACTCGTCGATTGAATCATACAGCCCCTGAGCGGTTTCGGCATTGATTTTTTGCACGGCTTCCAAACGGCGTTCTTCCAAATCTTTGAGCATCTGCTCTTTAAACTTGCCGTGGACATTGAAGAAAATCAAAGAAATACCGTACAGGAAACGCGCAAGGGAAGGCATAACGCAGAAGATAAACCAGAACCCGCGCAAAACGCTGCTGTCGGTTTCGCGCACCACATTGCCGAACACATCTTTGTGCGCCGTGTAGCCGATCAGCGAAATCACAACGCCGGACAACAGCCCGTTAATGGCGTTTGCCGCTTTTTGGAAATAGCCCGAAACGGTGGCAATCAATGCCTCGTTGCGCACGCCGTATTTCCATTCGCCGTAGTCATACACATCGCCCTGCAAAATCGTGCCGACAACATTGATAACGGAGTTCGGCAGACCGCAAATGGTCAGCATAATGGTCATATACACAAGGTTGACCACAATGCCCTCGGGGGTATCCCAGGTCAGGTTTTCATTAAAGCGTGCAAACGGTTGATAGCCGAGAAGGAACATTGTTAAATATGCCGCACCGCCGAACAGGCCGGCATAAATGCCTAAGTTTCTTGCGCCGAATTTGCGAATCATTTTCGGCACCAAAGGCGTAATAATGAAACTCGGCATACCGGTGAAAATACTTGCGATAGAGGAGTAAGACAACGCGCCGGCGTTGTGCATCCAGAAGAATTTTTCATTGGAAGCGCCGATGCCTTTTAACCCGTTTAAGAAGTAATTCAACTGCAATACAAGCATCGGGCGGTTTTTAAAGGCGATTTTAAAGGATTCTAAAATGCTGACTTCTTTCATTTGCTCACGCGAAGCCAGCGGCACGCGCTCCCGCATCACGAAAAAGCCGTAAAACGCCGTTGCGGCGGAAATGATAACCATAATGACCGCATAGCCCGAATACACATCCTGCATACCGACTGCATTGTGGGTTTGGCGCGGCAAAAGGTCAACGAAAAAGGGAAGAAGCCCCGGCAGTAATTGCCCAAACAGTTCCATAAACTTTTGTGCGGCGAGTAAGTTGTTGCGTTCGTTCACATTCGGCGTAATATCGAACGGTAAAATCTGCCAAACGCCGAAATAACTCATACCGAGGTTGTGCGCAAAAATTGCAATGACCGCCCAAGCGATTTTTGCGGTGGGGGTCGCAAGGAATGAAGGCGTTGTGAACAGCATGACGATTGCAACCGCCCAAATCGGTGTCGCAACCATCAAATACGGCCGCAGCTTGCCCCAACGCGTACGCGTGCGGTCAATAATCACACCCGAAAGCGAGTCGTCCAACGCGTCATACAGCATTTCCAAAAACATAATTACACCGTATGCTTTACCGGAAATGCCGAGGAAACTAATCATAAAGAACTGACGGTTGCCGTTGACAAACTCATTCAAATTCTTTTGCCCGAATGCCGTCAGCAAATAGGCGAACATTTCACGCGGGCGCAAATACCGCCGATTTTGTGAGGAGGCTTTTTTTTCGGCTTGTTCTACTGCGGGTTCCGCAGTTTCCGTAGCGGTAACAGTTGTTGTTTCAGTCAAAACATCACTTCCCAATTTTCAACAAAATAATACATTTAAAAATATATGTTATATATTACCATACTCTCGGTCTGCTTGCAAGTAAAACTCATCTGTACAGCAGTACAAATTCGGCTCAGTTTTTTGTGTATTTTTTCGACTGTGCTACCGCCAAAGCGTCGCACCGTTCATTTTCGGGGTGCCCCGCGTGCCCTTTGAGCCAAACAATTTTCACCTCGTGGGTGTGGTAAAGGGCTAACAGTTCTTCCCACAAATCGGGATTTAAGGCGGGCTTGCCGTCTTTCTTTTTCCAGCCGCGCGCTTTCCAAGTTTCCGCCCAGCCGAGGGAAAGGGAGTCCGCTACATATTTTGAGTCGGTATACAGCGTTACCTTGCACGGGTATTTCAGTGCTTTTAAGCCTTCAATGACTGCCGTCAACTCCATTTTGTTGTTGGTGGTGTTCCCATCACCGCCCGAAAGTTCTTTTTCTTTTCCCCGGCAGCGCAAAATCGCGCCCCAACCGCCGGGGCCGGGGTTGCCCGAGCACGCGCCGTCCGTAAATAATTCAACCTCAGTCATCGCTTCTCCTCATAAAACTTCCGCAAATGCTTTCAGCGAGTCGCAAACCAGCGTGGCGCGAATATCGCTTTTTTCGTAACTTTCGCGGTCGGTTACGCCTGTCAGCACTAACACCGAGGGGATGTTGTGCTTTTGCCCGATTAAAATATCCGTTTCCAACCGGTCGCCGATAAAACAAAGCTCGTCCGGCGCACAGCCGAGACGGTTTGTGAGATACTCTACCGTATAGCGGTGCGGCTTGCCCATCACAAGCGGCTCTTTGCCCGTCGAAGCCTTCACAAGCGCCATCATCGAGCCCGTGTCGGGCATAAATCCGTCCGCTGTCGGGCAGTTGAAATCGGGGTGCGTCGCAATATATTCTGCGCCGTTTGCAATGTAACGGCACGCGTCCCACAATTTTTGATAGGTGAGCGTGGTGTCAAACCCCAACACCACAATATCGGGATTTTCTTTGACCAGCGGTACGCCCGCCGCCTCGAAATCCGCGGTCAGTCGTTCGTTGCCGAGCAGATATACCGTCTTGCCTTTGCGGTTGCGCAATAAAAAATCCGCAGTCACATGGGAAGAAATAATGATTTTTTCGGGCGGCACCTCGCACCCCATTTTGGAGAGTTTCTGCCGGCAAACCTCGACATTGTTTGAGGAATTGTTGGTGAAAAAGAAAAAGTCTTTTCCCAGTTCCCGAACCCGCGCCAAAAAATCCAGCGCACCGTCAATCAAATTGCCGTCGAGGTAAAAAGTGCCGTCCATATCGATAATAAAATATTTTGTTTTTTCAAAAACGGAATTGCCCATGGTGTGCTCCTTTTTGTAAATTCAATTTATTGTATCATAAAACCCCTTGAAAGAAAAGAGAGAAATCTATGGATTTTTGGTGTGTGAAGTGCTACAATATACACGTAAAAAAGCGAATGCGGAGGAAACTATGAAAAAACTGATTTCGTGGAATGTCAACGGCCTGCGCGCGTGCGTCGGCAAAAACTTCGAGGCGGAGTTTTTGTCGCTTGACGCGGACTTTTTCTGCTTGCAGGAGACCAAATTGCAGGCAGGGCAGTTGGATTTGGAATTTGACGGCTATGTGTCGTTTTGGAATTACGCCGAGAAAAAAGGCTATTCGGGTACGGCAATTTTCGCAAAAGAAGTGCCGCTGTCGGTGACTTACGGTATGCGCGACGCCTATTACGACAACGAAGGGCGCGTCATCACGCTTGAATATGATACCTATTTTGTGGTGACCTGCTACACCCCCAACGCGCAGGACGGCTTAAAGCGCATTGAATACCGTATGAGCTGGGAGGACAAGTTCCGCAACTACTTGTTGGAGTTGGACAGCCGAAAACCCGTCATTTTCTGCGGTGACTTGAATGTCGCGCACGAGGAAATCGACTTGAAAAATCCGAAGACCAACCGCGGCAATGCGGGCTTTTCCGATGAGGAACGCGGCAAATTCACCGAACTTTTAGACAGCGGCTTTGTCGATACTTTCCGGTATTTTTACCCCGACCTTACGGGCGCGTATTCGTGGTGGAGCTACCGCTTTAACGCGCGCGCCAATAACGCGGGGTGGCGCATTGACTATTTTTGTGTGTCCGAACGGTTAAAAGACAAATTGGTCAGCGCCTCCATTCACAATGAGATTTTCGGCTCCGACCATTGCCCCGTGGAATTGATGATCGAGGTGTAAAATGGCGATGACTTACCGTGAAGCGGTGGACTATATCCATTCGCTGTTGGCGTTCGGCATAAAACCGGGGCTGTCACGCATTGCGGCGCTTTTGGAACTGCTCGGTAACCCGCAAAACGATTTGCGTTTTGTGCATATTGCGGGCACCAACGGCAAGGGGAGCACCTCCACGATGCTGAGCGAAATTTTAAAAGACGCGGGGTACAAAACGGGGCTGTTTACTTCGCCCTATGTTTTCTCGTTTTGCGAGCGTATCCAAATCAACAATCAAAATATCCCGCAAGAGCACCTTGCCGCCGTCACCGAACGCGTCAAAGCGGCAATCGAGGTCTTAAACGGGCAAAATATCGTACCCACCGAGTTTGAGGCGATTACCGCCGCGGCGCTGTTGTATTTCAAAGCGCAAAACTGCGACTATGCCGTCATGGAGGTCGGCTTGGGCGGGCGGTATGACTCGACCAATATTATCCCCGCGCCCGAGGTGTGCGTCATAACTTCGATTTCGTTAGACCATACCCAAATTTTGGGCGATACCGTCGAACAGATTGCCGCCGAAAAAGCGGGGATTTTAAAAGACGGCAGTATTTGCGTGACCACCTCGGCACAAGACCCAAAAGCCCTTGCCGTTCTGCAAAAGACTGCCGCCGAAGTCCATTGTAAATTGACGGTTGCGCCACTCCAAACTGCCGAGATAGTATCGGAAACCATTTCCGAAACCGTATTTTCCTACGGCGGCGAAACCTATCGCTTGCCGCTTATCGGCCGCCATCAGGTCGAAAATGCCGTCGGCGTTATCGAGGCGGCGAAGTGTCTGCCGCGCGTGACAGGGGAGAACATCAAAAACGGGCTACAAAATACAAAAATGTGCGGGCGAATGGAGTACCGCAAAGGTACGCCGCCGATGCTGTTAGACGGCGGGCACAATCCCGAATGTGCCGCGGCGCTCGCGGCGGTTTTGCGGCAATTTGCACCCGAAAACATCACCGCGCTTGTGGGAATGATGGCGGACAAGGACTGCGAAGCCTATCTGCGCGCCGTTCTGCCGCTTTGCAAAACCGCGGTATTCACAAAGCCCCGAAATCCCCGCGCCGCCGCGCCCGAAACTTTGCGGCAGACGGTATCGGATTTGCCGTTGCAAACCTTAACGGCAGACAATCCGCAAGAGGCTTTGCGCCTTGCGCGCGAACAGACAAAAGCGGACGGGCTGTTGCTGGCTTGCGGCTCGTTTTATTTGCTGTCGGATTTGTTCTGAAAAAATACCTGTATTTGTGTAAAAAATGTTTTTTCTCGTGCAAAGCCCTTGACATTATATAGGGTTTGTGTTAAAAAAATCCAAACTGAAATTTACAGATAAAGAGGAGTGTAGTATGCAAACTGATTTTTATGAGGACAGACTGCGCGTTTATCTTGAAATGTTACAAGAAGCGTCCTGCGAAGAATGTGTGCCGCTGGACGGGTTTCTTTATAAGCCCTGCGGCTATAAAACGGGAAACAACTTGCCCGTGATTGACAAAAGCTTTCGGCCGTTTTCGGCGCACGAGCGTTGGGGCGGCGAAAAGGATTGCCATGCGTGGTTTTACAAACGCGTCGAAATTCCCAAAAGTATGCGTTCGCGCAATGTGGAACTGCACATTTCCACACAGGTGGACGGCTGGGACGCTATCAATCCGCAGTTTATCGCCTATGTAGACGGCGTTTTGGTGCAGGGGTTAGATGTCAACCACCGCGAAATCTTCCTCGACAACGCCAAACCCGCATATGAGATTTACATATATGCTTACGGCGGCAAAGAGGCACAGTATTTGGAGTTTAACGCCCAACTGCGCGTGTATGACGAGGCATTGCGCAAGCTGTGCTATTCGCTCGCGGTGCCGTATGAAACCACCTTACTGCAAGACCCCGCTGAAAAGGACTACATCGACACAAAAACCCATATTATCAACGCCGTAAATATGCTCGATATGCGCGTGCCCCGTTCCGACGAGAGCCGCGAAAGCGTGCAAAAAGCCCAACAGTATTTGGACGAGGTGTTTTACGGCAAAGAGAGCCGTCAAAGCGGCGTAAATGCCATTTGTATCGGGCATACGCACATTGATGTGGCGTGGCTGTGGACGCTTGCGCAAACACGCGAAAAGGTTTTGCGCTCGTTTTCCACCGTGCTGGCGCTGATGAAAAAGTACCCCGAATATAAATTTATGTCGAGCCAAGCGCAGTTGTATAAATACTTAAAAGAAGAATCTCCGGAGCTTTTTGCCGAGGTCAAAGAAATGGTGCGGCAAGGCCGTTGGGAAGTCGAGGGCGCCATGTGGGTGGAGGCGGACTGCAACCTCTCCTCGGGCGAAAGTTTGGTGCGCCAAATTCTCTACGGGAAAGCGTTTTTCAAAGAGGAATTCGGTGTGGACTCCAAAGTCCTTTGGCTCCCTGATGTGTTCGGATACAGCGCCGCGTTGCCGCAAATTCTCAAAAAAAGCGGCGTGGACAGTTTCGTCACCTCGAAAATCGGTTGGAACGAAACCGACCAAATGCCCTATGACACCTTTTGGTGGCAGGGCATTGACGGCACGGATATTTTCACTTTCTTTATGACCGCGCAAGACCGCGTTCGCGGCGCTTTGCCCGCCTGCAATGTGACCTATAATGCGAAATTAAACCCCTGTCAACTGATGGGCGCGTGGGATCGTTATCAGCAAAAAGACCTCAACAACGAGGTGCTCGTGACCTTTGGCTACGGCGACGGCGGCGGCGGTCCTGTGGTCAAGGATTTGGAATACTACGAACTGCTCAAACGCGGCGTAACGGGCGTGCCCAAAGCCAAAATGGAATTTGCGGGCAGTTTGCTTTCGCGCGTGCGGCAAAAAGCGCTTGACAATCCGAAAACCCCGCGCTGGCAAGGGGAGTTGTACCTCGAATATCACCGCGGCACCTATACCTCCCAGGCGCAGAATAAACGCTATAACCGCAAAAGCGAATTTTTGTATGAAAAAGCGGAAACAGCGGCAATGCTCAATCATATTTTGACGGGTGCAGAGTACCCCGCCGAAATTTTGCACGACGGTTGGGAAACGATTTTGTTAAATCAGTTTCACGATATTATCCCCGGCTCGTCCATTCACGAGGTGTACGAGGTTTCTGCCGAGCAGTACCGCGACATTCTCAAAAAAGGCGACCGCGTCATCAAACAGCATGTTGCAAATGTCGTGGGCAATATCGGCACCGACGGCGGCATGGTGGTTTGCAATCCGCTTTCCTTCCAAGCGAGCGGCACGGTGCGCTTAAACGGCAAAAGCGTATATGTTGAGAACATTCCCGCCAAAGGCTATAAGGTCATTCCCGAGCCGAAGGTGCGCGGCGTGGTGCAAACGGCAAAGGCGTTTATGGAAAATGACTTTTTCCGCATAGAGCTTGACAAAACCGGCGCGTTTACAAGGATTTACGATAAACGAAACAGCCGCGAGGTGTTGAAAGCGGGTGCGCGCGGCAATGTGATGACCGCGTACGAGGATTTCCCGCGGGATTATGATAATTGGGAAATCAGCAATTATTATACCGATAAAGCCTGGGAACTGTCCGCCGAAGCGCAAATCAAATGCATTACCGACGGCGCGCGTGCGGGCGTTGAGGTGCGCAAAACCTTTTTGCAAAGCGAAATTGTGCAGAAAATTTGGCTGTATGACGACATTGCCCGTATTGATTTTGACACGGAAATCGAATGGAACGAAAGCCATTTGGTCTTAAAAACCGCGTTCCCCGTAGAGGTGAATGCCGACAAAGCAACCTACGAAATTCAGTTCGGCACGGTCGAGCGCCCCACCCACAAAAATACAAGCTGGGACGCCGCACGGTTTGAGGTCTGCGCGCACAAGTTTGTCGATTTGTCGGAATACGGCTACGGTGTTTCCCTGCTCAACGATTGCAAATACGGTCACGATATTCATGACGGCGTGATCCGCCTGACCATGCTCAAATGCGGCACCTATCCTGACGAAACCGCCGACCGCGGGCATCATACCTTTACCTATTCTTTGTATCCGCACGCGGGCGATTTCCGCGCCGCCGGCACGGTACAGCAAGCGTATTTGTTAAATCAGCCGATGTCTGCCTGCAAAGTGCAAAAGCAAAACGGCACCTTGCCCGAAAGTTATTCGTTGCTTTCTTTGAACCGCGAAAATGTGATTGCGGAAACCGTCAAAAAAGCAGAGCACAGCGACGCGGTGGTTGCGCGGCTGTATGAAGCGTATAACCAGCGCACCGAAGTGACCTTGACCGCGGGCTTTGATTTCCAAAAAGTGTATTTGTGCGATTTGCTCGAAAACGAGGAAACCGAATTGCAACCCGACGGCAGAACCGTCACCTTACCTATAAAACCCTTTGAAATTATTACCTTGAAATATGTACGGTGAGAATATCGTCTTGTAGGGGTCGGCGTCTCGACGACCCACCCCCCCGCTGCGTAGGGAACGGTCTTGACCGTTCCGCAAACCTCCCCACTTGTTGGGGAGGTGGCACGCGCAAAGCGCGTGACGGAGGGGAAAAACACATCAAAATCCGCGGGCGGGCACATAAGATCCGCCCCTACAAATTGTAGGGAACAACCGGAGACGCGTTCCGCGAACAAAATACAATGCGTGTCGGTAGGGCGGGGCTTGCCCCCGCCGCAAAGTCTGCTGTCATTGAACGGCGGGGGCAAGCCCCCGCCCTACCGATAAACAATTTAATAGAATAAATCAAAAACAGGCTATGCGTAGACGAATAGTAGCACGCATAGCCTATTATTTATGCTTTTTTTCGGTATCCTAAAAACATACTCTTTTCCTGCGGAGGTGCTTTATGGATACCGAATTATTGCTCGCCATACGCAATCGAATTTTGGCTTTATGCGGTGAACGGGACATCACGGTCAATAAACTTGCCGATATTTCGGGATTGCCGCCGTCATCGGTCAAAAATATTGTATATCGGAAAAGCAAAAATCCGAAAATTGCGACCATCAAAAAAATATGCGACGGGTTCGACATCACCTTGGGGGAATTTTTCTCCACCCCCGAATTCGACGCGCTCGAACAGGAAATTCAATGAACGGCGAAACGGTAAAACGACTTTGCGACCGTGCGCTGTGTGCGGTGTTCCCGCGCCGCTGTCTTTACTGCGGCGTGCCGATTGTGCCCGAACATACGGTTTGCAGCGATTGCTTGGAACATTTGCCGCGCATTTCGGCGCCGATATGCCCGCTTTGCGGACACCAAAAGGCAGATTGCGTTTGCAAACAGCACAAATTGCAGTTTAAAGCCGTCTGCGCGCCGTTTTATTACGAGGACGCCATTCGCACGGCGGTGTATCGGTATAAATTTGAAAACAAGGACTTTTTAGCATCGGATTTTGCGCGCGATATGGCGGCAACGGTGCGGCGCGAATATGCCGAAATGCAGTTCGACTGCCTGACCTTTGTGCCGTTCACGAAAAAACAGTTGCGCACGCGCGAATGGAATCCCGGTGAAACGCTGGCGCTCGCCCTCTCAAAGGAACTGGATTTGCCGTGCTTCACACTGCTCGAAAAGCTCTATGAAACCGAAAGTCAGCATACATTATCCGCCCGTGCGCGTACAGGCAATGTCTTCGGCGTGTTTGAAGCGTGCAATCTCCAAAATGTGCAGGGCAAAACCGTCTTGCTGGTCGATGACATCAAAACCACGGGCGCAACGCTTTCGGAATGTGCCAAAATGTTGAAATTGGGCGGCGCAGAGGCAGTTTATACCGTCACTTTTGCCGTCACGCGCCGCAAAGCGAAAGAAAAACGCCCCGCAGACGAAATGTATGTGTTAAAATGATGTGACCCAAAAAAGAAAGAGAAGTAACTTCGAGATAT
>JBJEPV010000108.1:0-1770 GCA_051881415.1 Candidatus Fimenecus sp. | reverse complement strand
AGCAGAAGCGCTGTCTGAGCCGGCAGGCGAGTAATTCAAGCCCCCGCCCTACCGTACAAATCGTCTCCACAAATCCAAATTTACCGTAGTGCACTGTCTGTCCCCGCCGTTTACGCAGTCCATATAGGAGAAACTATGTTTACAAATCAACAAATTCTACAAATTGCCTTACAGCAGTCGGCGTATGACTGCAACTGTAAGCCCGAAGATTTTTTATCGGATAAGAATAAAATAGTAATTTCCGCAAAAAACGAAAAAGCCCGCACTTATGTGCCCTTACCATTGGAATGTGATATCGTTTCCTACGGCGACAATATCGTGGCACAGACAAGCGAGCGACTGAAAAGCACGGTGCGAGCCTACATAAATAAATATCCCGTGGAGCATTGTTTTGAAACGCCGAATATTATCGCACTCAATGAAAAATTAGCAAAGTTTGACTATAAGGTTTGCTTTATGGCAGAATATTTTCTGCCTGATGTCACGCAGTTGAAAGAATTGCCCTGTGCGTATGAATTGCGAGTATTGTATCCGAATGACTTTGCAAAGTATTACCGCGGCCAATGGGATAACGCCTTGCGAAAGGATAAAAAAGAATTAGATGTGCTTTGTGTCGGCGCTTATGATAACGGCAAGCTTATTGGTCTTGCCGGTGCGTCTGCCGACTGTGAAACAATGTATCAAATCGGCGTAGATGTTTTGCCGAAGTACCGAAAACAGGGTGTCGCTGCTGCAATAACAAGCCGCTTGGCGTTAGAAATTCTGGCTATGGGCAAAGTGCCTTTCTATTGTGCAGCATGGTCGAATATCAAATCTGTGCGAAATGCATTAAAATGCGGTTTCCGTCCTGCGTGGGTGGAATTAACCGCGAGAGACAGCGCATTTGTAGACAAATTGAATCGGTAAAACAGCAAACCACCCGTAACTGTACGGTTACGGGTGGTTCTTATACGATATAGAAAGTACTTGACCTTATGCCGCGAGATTTTCCGCATTTTCCGCCGCAGTTTCGCTTGTGTCGCCGTTTATTGCGCTGTGCATGGCGTTAAACAAACTGTACTCGTTGTCGCGCGGTTTGTCTGATGCGCCGCTCCAAATCATGGTGCCCGCAAATCCGTTATCAAAATTGAATGCGGTTTTGCTGTAAATGGAATTGTAGCCGTTAAAATAGTATTCCATACCGTCAAAAATGTCGGTGTTTTGCCCCTTGTCGGTTACGGTAAAAGCGTCATAATGCAGTTGTTTGTATTCTTTGCCGGTCGTATTGCCGTAGAACGGCACACCGAGGACAAGCTGTTCGCGCTGAAAGCCGTGCTTTAAAAAGTATTCCGCACTGAAATAGTGGCAGGTGTAAAATTCCGCATGGTAATTTCGACCGTTTTTCGCCCAATCGTAAGACATCACATTGACATAGTCGAGTGCTTCTTTCGCGCCTTTGCTCATCATATTTCCCCAAGGCCCGAGTGCCGAGGAAAGCAACAGATTTTCAGGGGCAAGTTTTTCCTTTACACGGACAAGCAGTTTGTTATATGCCCACCAATTCTGCGGCTGGCGCGGATATTCCCAATCAAAATCCACGCCGTCAAAGCCGTATTCCTTGCAAAGCGCAAGAATATTGTCGGTCAGCGTGTCCAAGTGTTTGTTGATGGCTTTCACGGACGCGCGGTTGTCAATACTGCCGTCCGCCTTGCGCGGATTGAGAATGCAGGTCCATACGCGCACATCGCGTTCCCCAATCATTTCGCGGATTGCCGTCATTTCCTTTTTCAG
>JBJEPV010000107.1:0-9805 GCA_051881415.1 Candidatus Fimenecus sp. | reverse complement strand
CGGACAAGCCCGTTCCCTACGGTTTGGTTGCCAATGTTAGGCACTACACGAAAAAATGCCGTAAAAAGGGGACAGTCCCCTTTTTACGAATTTTTGGGAAGGCGGCGGAACAACACTGAGGTTGTTCCCTACGATTCTTCGGGGCACTTGCGCGTTGCGCCCGTCCCTACGCGGTGTTCGCCTGCGGATTTTTATGGTGTTTTGCGGAACGGGCAAGCCCGTTCCCTACGGTTTGGCTGCCAATGTTAGACGCTATACGAAAAAACCGCCGTAAAAAAGGGACAGTCCCCTTTTTACGGCGGTGTAATTTTTTCGCTTTATTCGGATTTGGTTTCTTCCTGTGTCACGGCAATGCCGAGGTCGGCAAGTTGGATCGCGTCCACCTGCGCGGGGCACTCCGTCATCGGCTCGGAGGCGTTTTGCACCTTCGGGTACGCCACAACATCACGCAAAGAGTCGGTGCGCAACATTTGCATACACAGGCGGTCAAGCCCGATGCCCATACCGCCGTGCGGCGGCGCGCCGTAACGGAAAGCGTCTAACAAATAGCCGAATTTTTCCTGCGCTTCTTCTTTGGAAAGCCCCAACAGGTCGAAAATGCGGCTTTGTAAAGCGGGGTCGGTAATCCGGATAGAACCGCTGGAAAGTTCAATGCCGTTGAGCACCAAATCATAGGCTTTGGCGCGTACCTTTGCCTTGTCGGTTTCGAGGTAGTCGAGACACTCGTCCATCGGCGCGGTAAAGGGGTGGTGCATCGCCACATATTCGCCCAAATCCGCATCCCAATCGAAGAACGGGAACTCGGTAATCCAAAGCAAATTGAATTTGTCTTTCGGAATGATGTCTAATTTCTCGGCGACAGTCTGCCGCAGTGCGCCGAGCACGGAAAGCACCAAACTTTCTTTTGCGTCGGCAACAATCAGCACCACATCGCCCGTTTCGGCTTTTGCGGTGTCGAAAATCGCCTGCAACTGCGCCTCGGTCATAAATTTTGCGAACGAACAAGCCGTCGAGTCGGGGTTTAAGCGTGCCCACGCAAGTCCTTTGGCACCGATGCCCTTGACAAACTCGGTCAGTTTGTCGATTTCCTTACGGGTGAGCACAGACGCCGCGTTTTTCGCGGTGATGCACCGCACCGTACCGCCGTTTTCCACGGCACTTTTGAACACGACAAATTCCGTGTCGCGCACCGCGTCGGTCAAATCGGTGATTTCCATGGCATAACGGGTATCGGGCTTGTCCGAGCCGTAGCGGTTCATCGCCTCTTGATAAGTCAAACGCGGCAGGGGCGTTTCAATATCGACACCGATTGCCTCTTTGAACACGCGTTTCATATAGCCTTCGCCGAGTCGGAGGACATCCTCCATATCGACAAACGACATTTCGAGGTCGATTTGTGTAAACTCGGGCTGACGGTCGGCGCGCAAATCCTCGTCGCGGAAGCAACGCGCAATTTGCATATAGCGGTCAAAGCCCGCCACCATCGAAAGTTGTTTATACAGTTGCGGGGACTGCGGCAACGCGTAAAAACTGCCCTTATGAATGCGCGACGGCACCAAAAAGTCGCGGGCGCCCTCGGGGGTGGAACGAATGAGCATCGGCGTTTCGATTTCGATAAAGCCGTTTTCGTCAAAATAATCGCGTGTGATTTTGGTGATTTTGTGGCGCATTAAAATATTCTTCTGCAAATCGGGGCGCCGCAAATCGAGATAGCGGTATTTAAGCCTGGTCAGTTCCCCTGTTTGCGAATTTTCGACAATTTCAAACGGCGGGGTTTCGCTTTTCGAGAGCAAGCGCAAATCCGTGACTTCCAGCTCCACATCGCCGGTGGGCAAATCGGGATTTTTCGCCGCGCGCTCGCGCACCACGCCTTTGGCGGCGATGACATATTCCGAGCGAAGCGAAAAAGCCTTGTCAAAAATGGCACGGTCGGTGCTTTCGGTAAACGCCAACTGCAAAATGCCGCTGCGGTCGCGTAAATCCACGAAAATCAGCGCACCGAGGTCGCGTTGCTTCTGCACCCAGCCGCAAACCACCGCCTCTTTGCCGATGTCGGCGGCGGTAAACTCACCGCAGTACTGCGTGCGTTTTAATCCGTTTAAAGTATCCATCAGTTTGTGCCTCCCAAAATTTCGGCAAGTTGCGTTTCATCTATGCCGAGCGACTCAAACCCCGACATCGCGTCTTTTATCACGATAGATTGAAATGTGTCGGTAAAATCGTCCAACGAAATTTCCGTCAAGGTGCCGTCTTTCATATTTTTGAGTTGTGCTTTGCGCGTTTCCAGTTCGTTGTCGCCCAAAACCACCGTATACAGCGCGCCCAATTTGTCAGCATATTTCATTTGCGCTTTTAAGCCGCGCCCGACGGTATCAAACTGCGCCGCGAGCCCTTCGTTGCGCAAATCAAGTGCTAAGCGCGCCGCTTCGAGATTGGCTTTGTCGCCCATGCTCGCAAAATAAATATCACAGCCCTTGCGGTCGGGGAACGGGGTATTTTGCGCGTCCATTAACAAAAGGAGTCGTTCCAAGCCCATGCCGAAGCCGCAGGCGGGCATCGGCTTGCCGCCGAGTTCTTCCAACAGCCCGTCATACCGTCCGCCGCCGCAAACCGTACCCTGCGCGCCGATTTCCTTCGAGACAAATTCAAACACCGTGCGGGTGTAATAGTCGAGCCCGCGCACGATTTCAGGGTTGACGGTGAAGTCAATTTGCATCGCATTTAAATACTGCTGTACCGCGTCAAAGTGGGCGCGGCAGTCGTCGCAAAGGTAGTCTAAAATCTTGGGCGCGCCTGCCGCAATTTTCGAGCAAACGGGACTTTTGCAATCCAAAATACGCATCGGATTGCGGTCGAGCCGCCCTTTACAGGTTTCGCAAAGTTCGGATTTGTAATTTTCAAAATACGCTTTTAACGCCTTTTGGTATGCCGCGCGGCAAGCAGGACAGCCGATGGAATTGATTTCGAGCGTCAAATTTTTAACGCCGAGGTAATTGAACACCTCGTTCGCAAGGGCGATAATCTCCGCGTCCTGCGCAGGACTGCCCGCGCCGAAGGCTTCGACGCCGAATTGGTGGAATTCACGAAGTCTGCCTGCCTGGGGTTTTTCGTAGCGGTAGCACGAGGTCAAATAATAGATTTTCTGCGGGAGCGCCTCGTTGAACAGCCCGTTTTCGAGGAATGCGCGCGCCGCGCCCGCCGTACCCTCGGGGCGCAGGGTAATCGAACGCCCGCCTTTATCCTCAAAGGTATACATTTCCTTTTGCACCACATCGGTGGTTTCGCCGACGGAGCGCTGGAACAACTCGGTATGCTCAAACACGGGGGTGCGCATTTCGTAAAAGCCGAAATTTTCGGCAATTTCGCGCACGGCGCTTTCCACATACTGTATTTTATAACTTTCTTTGGGCAGTACATCGAGCGTACCCTTAATTGCATTGGTAATTAAAGCCATTTTTCTCACCTATAATAGAACACTTCCCCCTCCCGAAGCAGAGGGGGAAAGCGAAATTTGTTTTTTATTTGGGATTGACAATATCGCGCCAATCGAGGTCGCCGCGTTCGAGCGAATGGATAATCGCTTCGGCGGTGGCGATGTTGGTCGCCACGGGGATATTGTGCACATCGCAAAGCCGCAACAGGTTGTTTTCCTTCGGCTCGTGAGGCTTGGGGTTTAACGGGTCGCGGAAAATCAACAGCAGGTCGATTTCGTTACAGGCAATGCGCGCGCCGATTTGCTGGTCGCCGCCCTGCGAGCCGCTTAAAAAGCGGGTAATGTGCAAACCGGTTGCCTCGGCAACCATTTTGCCGGTGGTGCCGGTTGCGCAAAGATTATGATGCGACAAAATGCCGCAATACGCAATACAGAACTGGGTGAGCAGCTCTTTTTTCGAGTCGTGTGCCATCAAAGCAATGTTCATACATTCTCCTCGCTTTCGTTGTATGGTCTTGCCGCCGACGCGGCGATTTGTAAAAAAATTCCAAAACTGTTAATAGTATAACAAACAGCCGTAGAAATTTCAATCTTTTTTTCAAAAGTGCACAGATTTTAGCTTTTTTTCGCAAAACGGCACCGTTTCCCCGAGTAATCTGCGCGCAATACGGTCAAACGCGTCCGCCGCGGGTCGGGCAGGCAGTTCCCCTTGGGAAAGCAAACGCAAATACATATCCTCGGGCACAGCGCCCAACAGCCGAAGTTCTGTCAAGTCCACCATTTCGTCTGCCGATTTTGCCGCGCCGCGCCGCACATCTTCGGGCGCATAGCGGTTTAACAACAGGCGCATTCGGCTGTCGTCAAGCACCGCGCGCAAGGTCTCTGCCGCCGAAAGCGCCGCACGCGCCGAAACCGCGTCGGGTGTGGCAACCAAAACGCCTTTGTCCGCCGCAGCGCCGAGCACGGGCAACAGGTCGGAAAGCCCCGCGCCGGCATCTAAAAAGCAAAAATCAAAATCCGTTGCAAATTGGGCGAGCATCTGTGAAAATGCCGTCTCGGTCACCGGTGTTTCCAAGCGATTGGGCGCCGTCAGCAAAGAAACGCCCGTGTTCGCGTCGGTCAACAGCGCGTCCGCCTTGGTGCAGTTCCCCGTGAGCAAATCGAGCCACGAATATACCGCCCCCGTGCCTAAGCCCGTCAGCAAATCGAGCGCACGCAGACCGATGTCGCAATCGCACAGCAAAACCCGTTTTTGCCGCTTTGCGAGCGCACGGGCAAGACAAACCGCCGCAGTGGATTTTCCGACGCCGCCTTTGCCGGACGCAAATAAAATTTTCTCCATGTTCGCCGCCCTCCGCCGTTTTATTGCAGTACGGTGTTATAGCCCTGCTGGGCAGAATAATTTTCCGCCGTGTTAAAATACGCTTTGTAAATATCCGCCACCAAAACCGCCGTCGCAGAGCCGCTGTTGAGATTTTCAATCGCCACGGCAACCGCGATTTCGGGGTTGTCATACGGCGCAAACGAAATCATAAAGCCGTTTAAGCCCTCGACGATTGAGCCGTTAACTTTGGCTTTGGACTCCGCCGTACCGGTTTTTGCCGCCACCTGCACGGGCAAATCTTTAAATGCCGAAAGACGCGAGCCCAAGCGCAGCATACCCTCTTTGACAATGCGGATATTGTTTGCGGAAATGCCGGTTTCGTTTAAGACCGTGCCGGTATTTTCGAGCACGGTTTCTTTATAATCAGCGGATTTTACGCTTTTCACGAAATGTGCCTGATACCGTGTGCCGCCGTTGGCAATGGTTGCCGCGTAATTGGCAAGCTGAATCGGGGTAAACAGGTTGTCGGACTGCCCGATGGCCGCCTGCACCGTATCACCGGGGTACCAAGTGCCGCCGTGCGCCTCACGGTAGGCAACACTTGCAAGTACGCCCGCAGACTCGGGAATTTCCACACCGGTTTTTTGCCCGAGCCCGAGCCTTGTGCAATATTCGTTCATTTTGTTGATGCCGAGCAGTCTGCCCGTTTCATAAAAATAGATGTTGCAGGATTGGTTTAGCGCTTCTTTCACATCAATACTGCCGTGATAGCCCAAGCATTTGAACGGCGTGTCGGGAAATTGCGTATAAATATGGGTGCACCGAAATTTTGTGCTTTCCGTAATGATGCCCTCTTCTAAGCCCGCCAACGCAATCGCGGGTTTCATGGTCGAGCCGGGCTCATAGGTGGAAAGCAGTGCGCGATTCCACAGCGGCGAGGACTTGTCCGCCGCCAAGGTGTTGTAGTCCTCATAATACGTGGCGAGATTATAACTCGGGTAAGTGGCGCACGCGAGCACCGCACCGTTTTTGACATCAATCACAACCGCCGAGCCGACCGCCGGAATCGACTCCTTGTCGCGGTAATTTTGAATAAATGTCGCCAAAGACGCCTGCACCTGCTTTTGAAATGCGGAATCAATCGTTAAAATCACGGCGTCGCCGTCCACAGGTGCGGTGGTGATTTCCGATTCCTTATTTCCCTCGGCGTCGGTCGTGGTGGTCATGATGCCGTTCGTGCCGCGCAGATAGTCCTCCATGGCGCTTTCAATTCCGAATTTGCCGATGGTATCGTCCATCGCATACGCGCGCAGAGAAAGCGTCTGTTTTTCCGCCGCCGAAAGATTTTCGTCGGCGGAAGCCGCATCATAGGCGGATTTTTTCTCGGTATATTCCGCACCGTTGAGTTTCCCGACCACGCCCAAAATGTGCGGCGCTACGGTACCGTCCGTATAACTGCGGCGGCTGGTCACGCGAATATCCACGCCTTGATAAAATGCGCTGTTTTCTTTGATTTTTGCCGCCAAATCGTTCGGCACTTCATCGGCAAAGGTAAAGGGGTTTGCCGCCGAAAACGAAATCTTTTTTAAAGAATAGCAAACCGACGCGATTTTGCGCGCGTCCGTCTTGCTGTAATTTTGCAAAGAGAATTTCTCGACAAGCGAATCAAAGCAGTTTTGCGCCGTGGCATAGGAATTTAAGTGCAACACATCACGCGATTTTAAAAAGGCAATGTCGCTGTCGGCGTTTTCTTTATATTGGATATTGCCGTTGGCATCGAATACAAGCGGCAAATTGTCGTTCCACTGAACGCCCGCTTCCTCGGTCAGGTGAATTAAGGCGCACAAAATCTCGTTGCGCCGTTCCTGCGCCTTGGTAGAGGGGAAATAGGACGCGTCGAGCACAACGGAATTGACCTGTTCATTGGTCACAAGCGGCACGCCGTTGCAGTCGAGAATTTCGCCGCGCGCCGCCTTGACGGTCGTTTCCGAAGTGCGCAGCGCCACTTTTTGGGTGGAATACTCCTCGGCGTGTACCACCTGAATGCGGAACAAATCCGCAAAAAAGAGCGCAAAGAAAAACACAACCGCGCAAAAGCCCGCCGCCGTACGAATTTTAAAACTTTTTTTCTCCATGACGGACTCCTTACCAAATCAAAACGAACAAGTAACCTATCGAATACGGGTGCGCCGCATCACAAACCGCACCAACAAATACACAATCGGGGTGAACAGCACCGATACAAGCGCCGACGGCAGAAAATAGCGCACAAACAGCCACCCTGCACCGTCAATGCCCTGCGCCAAAACAAACAGCACCGTATACAGCGCGGCGTACAGCACATGCGCCCCCAAATTCAAAAGCAACGCCGTAATCAGGTTGTTACGCATCACGGTATTGATGAGAATCCCGCAAACGGCGCCGATTATCAAAAATAAAAAGGCGTGGTACCCGTCGCCGAGCGGCGAAACGGTATCCCAAAGCGCACCTGCAAACAGCCCGAACATCGCGCCGGCGATTTCGCGCTCAAAAAGCCCGAGGCACACCGTAACGGTCAACAGAAAATACGCCCGTATGCCGAAAAAGGCAGGAAACCACCCGGGCGTGTTTTGCAAAAGATGCGCAAGCAAAATCAGCAGAACGAAGATACTGCGCCGCACCAATAGAATTTTCTGCTGTTTACGCATCGCCCTTCCCCTCAAAATCCGTAATCACGAAGGCGTCCTGCACCTCGGACAGGTCGATTTCGGGCTGCACCTCGGCATAATACGAAATGTCGCCTTCCTCTTTTTCCACCGCCGTTACCGTGCCGATAATGAGGCCCCGCGGGTACACGCCGCCCACGCCGGAGGTACAGACAATGCCGCCGGGGGCAACCGCCGTACTGCGGGAAAGCCCTGTGAGTTTCAATTTTCCGTCCACGCCCAATTTAGAGGTGGTTTCGGTATAGCCCGTCTCGCCCGTGCGGATTTCATACGCCGCGGCGTTGACCTTCGGGTCGCAAACCGACAGCACCGTGCAGGTCGTCGGCGTCACTTCGGACACAAGCCCGATTAAATATTCCCCGCTGATAACGGGGTCGCCGACCGAAACGCCGTCCGACGCGCCGCAGTTTAATACGAACGAGCCGAACACATCTGCCGCATCCCGCCCGATGACGGTGCCCACGGCAAATTGAAAATCGGGATTTTTTTCTTTCACCCCTAAAAACTTTTCGTAGCTTTCCACCTGTTTTTGGAGTTTTTCATAATCCACCAGCTTGCTTTGATACTCCGCCACCTGCTGTTCCAATTCCTCCACGCGGTCTTTGTAACTGTCGGCGGAGATAAACCCGCCCGTAAAATCGTCGAATTTTTCGGCGATATACGCACAGCCCTTTTGCAAAGGCGAAAACACCGTACCGATAACAGAGGTCAGCGGAGACGAGCCGCCCGCAAGCGTTGCGGCAGCAATGATACACGCAAGCAACACCACGACGGCTGCAAGCAAAATTTTAAAGCTTGTACTTTTGAAAAAGTTACGCATGGTTCTCTCCGCTGTTCAAGCCCGAAACGGGGGTCTTATCAATCGTAATTGCGTTTGCCGGTGATGCCCAGAATTTCGTCGTTTTCCAAGCATTTGCCTGTGCCGTCCACCACACAGTCAAGCGGATTATCCGCTACATGGACGGGAATACGGGTTTCAATGGAAATCAGCTTGTCAAGCCCTCGAAGCAGCGCGCCGCCGCCCGTGAGCATAATGCCGCGGTCGATAATATCCGCCGAGAGCTCGGGCGGGGTTTTCTCCAAGGTGGAACGAATGGTATCGAGAATTTGGTTGACGGGGTCGGACAGCGCCTCGCGCACCTCCTCGGAGGTGATTTCGATATTCTTCGGCAGACCGTCTAAAAGGTTTCTGCCCTTGACATCCATCGCGCCCTCGCCGTCATAGGGGTATGCCGAGCCGATTTTGATTTTGATGTCCTCTGCGGTGCGTTCGCCGACCAACAGGTTATGCTTTTTGCGGATATAGGCGATGATGGCTTCGTCGAAATTGTCGCCCGCCACACGCGCCGACTGCGCGGTGACGATGTCGCCGAACGAAATCACGGCAACCTCACTCGTACCGCCGCCGATGTCGACAACCATAGAGCCGATAGCCTCGGAAACGGGCAAGCCCGCGCCGATAGCCGCCGCCATGGGTTCTTCAATCAGGCTGACATATTTTGCGCCCGCGCTTCTTGCCGCGTCGTGCACCGCTTTGCGCTCGACCTCGGTAACGCCCGAGGGAATGCAAATGAGCACCCGCGCTTTGGAAAACGGGGATTTATTGATGGCCATACGGATAAATTCCTTTAACATATCCGAGGTGATTTCAAAGTCGGCGATAACACCGTCCTTTAACGGGCGAACCGCCGTAATTGAGCCGGGGGTTCTGCCAATCATCTGTTTGGCCTTGTCACCGACGGCAACCACCTTTTGCGGGTAGGCGCTGACATCCACCGCCACAACCGACGGTTCACGAATGACGATGCCTTTTCCTTTCACAAATACCAATGTGTTGGCGGTACCGAGGTCGATACCGATGTCCTGTGAAAACAACATATTTCTCGTCCTTTCTTTTTAAAGATAAGGTGAGGGTAGGCGAATACAATATGCCGAAAACTTGGTATTACGGCGGATTTTCACTTTTTCACCGTTGTCGGGCGCCGGCCCGACTGCCGGCTTAAAAGCAAAAATCCAACCGCACTCTCGTTGTTTTCGGTGCGGTGCAGTTTAAAACGAGGAGATTTTTAACGCAGCTCAAACGGGAATCTGCCGTTTTAAACCACATTGTGTTCGCCTCCCCTCACCTTAGGCACATTTCTCCATTTTGCTTCTATTATAGCCTATCAAAATAAAATTCTCAACTGCTAAAATGTGAAAAGTTTATAAATTTCACAATGGGATTTTGTACAATGTTGGGGTTGGCGATGCCGCACGCCCGTCGGTTGCAGACCCGCGCCGAACGGGGAAAATTGGGGTTTGTATTTGTGTTTATATGGTAGGGCGGGGTCTTGACCCCGCCGT
>JBJEPV010000106.1:0-9826 GCA_051881415.1 Candidatus Fimenecus sp. | reverse complement strand
ACTCTCGACCTTACGGATGCGAACCGTACGCTCTCCCAGCTGAGCTACGGGCCCGAACAGTAGTTAGATTATACTCCCGCACGCCGCAAAAGTCAACCTCAAATTTTTATGCTTTCCGAAAATTTGTAAAATTTAAACATACAAGGGCGCGGGTGCAGATGCAAAACAAATTGCTTTTGCGTTCTGTCGCCTCGCAAAATTCTCACATTTGTGAAAAAGGCTTGTATTCTTCGCCGAAATACTATACAATATTTAAAAATATGTTCAGAAAATCGCAATAGGAGAATACAATGAAGATAAAAACGAAACAAGTCCCTTACGAAGTCGCGGTTGCCGCCGAAAAGCCAAAGCACATTCGCCCCAAAAAGCCGAGTATGCTGTTTCGCACGCTGGTGCGCGCGGCGGCGAGTTTTGATTTGCACGCAGTCAAATTTTCTTACACCCAAAGCCGTATGGACGAGGCGGGCAACGGGCCGTATCTCATTTTGATGAATCATTCGAGTTTTGTGGATTTGGAAATTGCGTCAAAAATCCTGTTCCCAAAGCCCTATGTGATTGTCACGACTTGTGACGGCTTTGTCGGCAAAGAGGGCTTTATGCGTAAAATCGGGTGTTTCCCGACACAGAAATTCGTGCCCGACATCACGCTGATTTCCGACATACGCTATGCGTTGCAAAAAGAGAAAAACTCGGTGTTAATGTACCCCGAGGCAAGCTACACCTTTGACGGTTGCGCAACGCCTCTGCCGCGCAAATTGGGCGTTCTGCTCAAAAAATTAGATGTGCCCGTGTTAATGATAAAAACCGACGGCGCATTTTTGCGCGACCCGTTATACAACTGCCTGCAAAAACGGAATGTCAAGGTTTCGGCACATTTGACCTGTTTGCTCACAAAGGCAGAAATTCAGGAAAAAAGCGTAGCAGAGCTCGATAAGATTTTGGACGATACCTTTACCTTTGACAATTTCGCCCGCCAATACGAAACGAAAACCGTGGTGGACGAGCCGTTTCGGGCGGACGGGTTGGAGCGCATTTTGTACCGTTGCGCGCATTGCGGCATCGAGGGCAAAACCGAGGGCAAAGGCACTTTTCTTACCTGCCACGCCTGCGGCAAGACCTATGAAATGGACGAATACGGCAGACTGCACGCCGCAACGGGCGAAACGGAATTCCCGCACATTCCCGATTGGTACCGCTGGGAACGCGACTGCGTGCGGCAGGAACTCGAAAACGGCACCTATAAATTGGATACGGCGGTGGATATTGCCATACTCTCGGATTACAAGGCGCTGTATCAGGTTGGCGAGGGGCGCCTTTTGCACACAACGGACGGTTTCCGTTTGACGGGCTGTGACGGGAAACTCGACTACACGCAATCCCCCTTACATTCCTACGGGCTGTATGCCGACTATTATTGGTACGAACTCGGTGATATGATTTGCATCGGAGACAAGGCTCGGCAGTATTACTGCTTCCCGAAAGCGCATGTTCCCGTCGCCAAAGCACGCCTTGCCGCCGAGGAACTCTATAAACTCAAAAAGAAAGAAAAGAAAGCGAAATAAGGAAACGGATACAAAAACGCCCCGCAGACCTCTGCGGGGCGTTTGCTGTTTTACGATACAGAAATTGTTAACAACATAGAGTTGTCTTCCAAAACCGTCTCCTCGGTTATCGTCATATCGTCCGTCATATTTTCTTTAATATGATTGTATGTGTACGCCTGCACATTTCTGCCATAGTCCGATTCAAATGAACGAATATTTTCAAGCAGCCCTTCCACATCCGCAATTTCATCTAAATACAGTTTAAATCCCTGTGCGGCATTTCCACGCTTATACCGCAACCGCCCGCAGTTGGTTTGCACGACATATTCGTTTTCCGAAACCGTCTCCACACAGCACCCATACTCTTGTAAAGTCTGCAAAAGTATGGCACTGTCTGCGAACATAGTTTCGATGCCTTCCTCGATATTTTCTTTCCCTTCGGAAAAATTGCCGAGCACCGCCAAAGAAGTTGCCGTACTCATCGACAGTCCCGCAATAATTGCGGCAGACGCCAGTGTAAGAATACAAGACATACGATTGTTCCTCCCGATTATAAGTCAAAATCCACAATTCTTCCGCCTTGGCTGTGCACGAACCCGTTGCCGCCGTCCTCTTGTGCAGATGCATCCGAATCAGGCTCTCGGTCCTCCACGGCAGTTGCCAATACGGCTCTGTCTTTTGCCCATGCGCGCAATTCCAAAATTTGCTCCCTCTGGGTTGCCGAAAGCGGCACGGTATCTCGAATGGCTTTTTCTATATCCGTTTGCCGCAGGCCTCGATTGGCATAAAACGCCTCATACATTGCAGAAATCACAATTTGTTCGATTTCCGCGCCGACATAGCCGACGCTTTGTGCCGCAAGCGTTTTGCAGGTTTGTGCATCGGGTACGATTTCGTGCGCAATCCCGTCAGTGGCAATCCGTTTTTGAATATGTAACTTGAAAATTTTCTCACGCTCTTTGGCGGTAGGTAAATCCACAAAGAAAATTTCATCAAAACGGCCTTTGCGCAACAGTTCCGGCGGCAGAGCGCTGATGTCATTTGCCGTGGCGATGACAAATACCGGCTTTGTTTTTTCCTGCATCCAAGTTAAAAATGTACCGAATACGCGCGCCGATGTGCCGGAATCCCCGCCGGATTTCAACCCCGAAAAGCCTTTTTCGATTTCGTCTACCCAAAGAATAGAGGGAGAAACCGCTTCGGCGGTGGCAATCGCTTTGCGCATATTTTCTTCCGAACTGCCGACAATGCCGCCGAAAATTTTACCCATATCCAGTTTTAACAGCGGCAAGCCCCAAATGGCGCTCATTGCCTTGGCGGTCAATGACTTGCCGCAACCGGGAACGCCGGTAATCAAAACGCCTTTCGGCGCAGGCAAATGATATGCCTGTGCTTTTTCCGACCACGAATTATTGCGGCGCAAAAGCCAATTTTTCAGATTTTCCAAACCGCCGATGTCGTCTATGTTCAAATCCGACTGCACAAATTCCAAGACACCGGTTTTCTTGACAACTTGATTTTTTTCTTCGTGGATAATGGACAGTGCGCGAATATCCAACCCTTTCAGTTTCACAATCGCGCGGCAAAACGCATTTTCCGCCTCTTGCATGGTTAGCCCCAAAGCAGAACGCGCCAAAAGCAATTTTTCCTCTGCCGACAGACTTACATTTTCGGGAGAGAGGGACCCAATCAACTCTTCAAGCAGGTGTTGCATTTCCGTTTCGTCCGGCAAGTCAAAATCCAATATGGATATTTCTTTTTCCATATCGCACGGTATGACCAATTTCGGAGAAACAAAAACAACCGTCTTACGGCTTGCTTTTAACACAGGTAGCAAATCCCGCAGCTTGCGAATGACCGCATAGTCCGGGCGTGCGCCTCTTTCTGAACCGAAATAAATATGAAAATCCTTGAAAATATAAATGGCATCGTCCTGCGATTTGGCAATGCTGTCTAACGCGGAAAGCGGTGCGGCAGTATCGCGCACCTTACTGCCCTCTGCCATAAGTCCGTCTGTTTGTGTCCAAACATACAGTTTGCGCTCGGCCTTGATAAGCGACCTATCCGCAACAGCGGCTTCAATCGCCGCTGTGATTCGTTCTTCCTCATAAGAGGGAATGTAGATATAAGGAAATCCGGCGTTAACAAGGTCGGAAAAATCTTTTATAAATTTTGTTTTACCCATATTGTACTCCTTCGATTGCGTCTTTCAGTTTTTCAATGTTACCCATACCGTTTACGGTGACTCGGCCTACGGCATCCGTACGGATTTCAAATCGATTTTTGTATGCGGCAATCTCCTGCGGGGATATTGCATCGGTTAAAAAGAGAAATCGCTGATTGGACGAGCCGACAAGCGGGCGGGAATAGTCCGTTAAAGATTGCTCAAATTTGCCGTCTATGAGCAAATCGGTTTGACTTAACAGGGCGTGATGCGCCGCACAATCTCCGTTTTGCAAAAACGCATAGGTGTACCCCGTAAACGTCAGCACCGTTTTGCCGAGGCGGTGCGCCTCAGCGGCAAATGCCGATAACTCTTCGGCTTGGTCAAACGGCTCACCGCCGAGCAAGGTTACGCCGCAAACCGCATCTCGCACAGCATACAACTGCGCGCAAAGTTCTTGCACCGAGCACGCAAATCCACCGTCATACGCCCAAAGTGCCGTGGCAAAACAGCCGTCGCAGTGTTGCCGACAGCCCTGCACCCAAACACAAAACCGACATCCCGGACCTTCGGCGTAGGTCGTTTCCAATACCTTATGAATTCGCATTACAAATCAATTCTCCGTTTACTGTTGCCGTGCGGCACGCCGACCGCGCCGAAATTCTGTTGTGACGGTGCCGCATATAAAACCGCAGACAAACGCGCGGCTATGTGCGGTTTGGCACCGATGCAATCCAAAAATGCATCCGGCGTCGAAAAATCACCGTTGGCTTCGCGGTAAGAGATTGCTTTTTTCGCGTCAATAATCGTTATACCCGGTAAAGATGCCAAAGTTTCTTCCGTTGCAGTATTTACATTCACTAAGTCGGTAGATGCAGGCGATTCGACGGGACTTTCCGTTGCCGTCGGTTGCGCGGCAACGGGCGCCGGACTCGGAGGCGCATACCCTTGCGGCGGGATTGTTCCCGATGGTGCCGTCAAATCAGACAGGCGAGTAGCAAGTTGCATTTTATTCTGTGCCTGCGTTTCCAACCGTCGAAAAGTTGCCAGCGCATTTAAGGCGAGCACCAATATCACAATCTTTACAAACAATCCTGTCACAATAGCGCCGATGGAAACGGTTCTGCGTATCTGCTCAAATTGCGCGTATGCGGCTTTCTGTTCTTGAATTTCCGGTGTTTTTTCCCACGCTTCGTGCGCATCTAAATATTCGCCATATTCCGGTTGTTTATCATAATCCGTACCGTAAGTATCCCAATAATTGCGTCCTAAATAATCGGAAACCTGGGGTTCATTACTGCGGTCCACCATACGCGGATTTTCTACGGAAAGAGACAGAACGAAGGTCATACACAGCAACACCTGCAAAAGCAGTGCACACCACCCTAAAACCATCCATTTCCTATTGGGGCGCCTGTTGTTGATATAGAAGAAACTTGCGCAATCAACAAACGGTAAAAAAGCCGAAAGTGACAGCAGAATTTGCACAACGGAAATTTTCTTTTTCGCAGTTGCCATTATACCGTAACCTCCTGTTCACCGACTGTTTCCAGCAAATTATCCGTCCGTTTCCCGTCGTTTGTGTACTCGGAGTCCGTTGCAACCGCATCGGTTAAGCGCTCAATCTCGGAAATATACTGCAAACAGGTTTTTCCCGTCATGCCGTGTGTTTCGGCCTCGATTTCTCCGTTCGGAAAAATGCGGATTTGAATTTGTTTCATAATCTCCTCCGTCCATCCATTTGATTGAATTTATAAAATCTCGAAAAAATTATACGATTTTTCCATCCGGATTTCTATTCTCCGTTAGAGTACAATCCACACTTTTTTCGCTCTTGCAAGTAAAAAACAACAGCAAAAAATCCCTTCCCGCATAGAATAGCGGGGAGGGATTTTTTTGCGTACTGTAAACTATAACCGAACTGCCGCCGTGGCCTATGCGAAACAATGGGCGCTGTCGCGCAATCCGCGGTATTTTAATTTTGACGGCATGGGCGGCGACTGCACCAATTTTGCGTCACAATGCGTGTTTGCGGGCAGTGGGGTGATGAACTACACAAAAGATGTGGGGTGGTATTACAATTCCCCCACTGACCGTGCCGCCGCGTGGTCGGGGGTGCGGTATCTTCATACATTTTTAACCGCCAACCGCGGTGTCGGGCCGTTCGGAGAAAAAACGGCGTTACACGCAATCGGTGTCGGGGATTTGCTGTTTTTGCAAGACGGGCAGGATTTGTACCACACGCTGGTGGTCACAGGCTTTCAAAACGGCATACCGCTTGTTTGCTGTCACACGGCGGATTCGTATATGCGACCGCTTTCCACCTATTTTTTTGAAGATATACAGCCTGTGCACATAGCGGGTGTGCGTAGATAGCGCGGTGGACTTGTATTCCACAGAAAAACCCCGTCCCGGCGAAAGGCCGAGACGGGGCTGTTTTCTGCTTTGTGCAGTCGCCTTACAGCGTGGCTGCCAATTTTTTCAAATATGCTTTGAAATCCGCACCGATTTCGGGATGATTGAGCGCGACTTCGCAGTTTGCCTGCATAATGCCGAGCTTATTGCCCATATCATAGCGAATGCCGTCAAAATCGACTGCGTTGAGCTCGCCGCGGCGGGCAAGGTCAAGCATCGCGTCGGTGAAATAGATTTCGCCGCTCTTGGGGTCGGCGGGGGTCTTTTCAATCAGCTCGAAAATTTCGGGCGGCATAACCACGCGCCCCAAAATGGAGTAGCAGGACATAATCTGCTCGGGTGTGGGCTTTTCGATGATGTTATGCACTTTCATCGTTTTGTCATCAATCGGCGTAACATCCAGCGTGCAGTATTTCGGCACATCTTTGCGCGGCACTTCTTTGACACCGACCACGCCGCAGCCGTATTTTTCATAGGCACGGCAAAGCTGCCCGACGACAGGGTCCTCGGAAATAATGACATCGTCGCCGTACATGACCGCGAACGGCTCGTTGCCCACAAAACTCTTGGCGCAAAGCACCGCGTGGCCTAAGCCCTTGGTCTCTTTTTGACGGATATAGTAGATGTTTGCAAGGTTTGCGCAAGCCTCAACGCCTTCCAAAATTTTGGCTTTGGAGGGGTTGCCTTTGAGCTTGGTTTCCAGTTCAAAGGAATGGTCGAAGTGGTCTTCGATAACGCCCTTACCGCGATTGGTGATAATCAAAATATCGGTGATGCCCGCGGCAACCGCTTCTTCAACAATGTATTGAATTGCCGGTTTGTCCACGATATTGAGCATTTCCTTCGGCACGGCTTTCGACGCCGGCAGAACGCGTGTGCCCAAGCCCGCTGCGGGGATAATCGCTTTTGTAATTTTCATTGGTAACGCCCCTTAACATAAAAAAATTTTTGTAAAACAGAAATTCTGTTCGTTTACCTTATTTAACAGTTTACAACAAAAATTTGGAAATTGCAACCATCAGCAGATAGCCGCCGAGCTGATAAATCCAAAATGCGGCAATACACAGGAAAACCGATACGCCGCCGCGGCGAAACAGCCGCAAACGGTATTCCTCCGGCGTTTGGCTGGTTGTGTGCAGTCTTGCAATCTCCTTTGCCGCTTTTTTCTTATATAAAGTATTGGCAAACAGCCCCGAAAACAAGGCAACTGCCAAATCGGCAACCGTGCGCAGAATAAATTCGGGTGTTGTCGCCAAGTCCGTATACGCCTCGGTCAGCGTTTGTACCGCCGCCGAATCAGAGGCATCCTGCGTTTCCAACAAGGCTTGTACCTGTTCCTGTGCCGCATAAAATGCATCGGTTTTTTCTACCAATCGCGGCGTATATGTCAGCCCCGAAATCGCCAACAGCAACACCATCAGGATTGCGCCGACGCCATACAGTTTACGGTAAAAATACCAATACGGCGCAAAGAAGAATGCCGCCCAATTCCACGAGGTCTTTTTGCCCGTCTTTTCCATCGCATAAAACTTCGGAATATACCGCCGTGAAGCGGTCTGCACATATTCCGCCGTGTCCATAACGGTATTGCCGTCAATCGTGTCGGTCGGGGAAATGACAACCATACCCGCGCGGTAACCTTGCGCCGCGCCGTTGGGCAGCTGTACGGGCGGCAAAAAGGGCTGGCCGTTTGCGGCATTGTTGTAAAGCCGCGCGCCGCATTGCGTGCAGACAGGCTCCTCTGCGGCATTTTCAGCGCCGCATTGCGGGCAAAACACAATGTTGTGCCCGTCATCGGGCTTTTGCACGGCAGGCGTTTTCGATGCTGACGGTTTTTGCGTCAGCAAGGTGCTTACGGGTACGGTTTGCTGTGTATCGGCAGGTTGTGCGGGTGTCCACACAAAGCCTTCGCTGTGCAAAGCGTCATTGGCACATTTGTTTTGCTGTGCATAACAGGCCCTATGGTGGGGCGTGCCGCACGCGGGGCAGACGACCACATCGTCATCGTCTGTAAACGCCTTGTGACAGACAGGGCAGGTTTCTCCGGTATATCGCATAAAAATCCTTCCTTTTACCCCCCTTTAAAATGCCTGCTTCTTTTTAAAAACAAAACTTACACTTTGATTTCGACTTCTAACCCCAACAAATCCTTGTATTTCTCCAATATCGGCTGCACATCGTTTTTCAAGAATTCCGTAACCTGCTGCGGCGCGCGCCCGATGAAGTTCTGCGGCACCATTTCGGCACGGATTTCTTCGAGTGTCATCGAGAATGCGGGGTCGGCGGCAATGCGTTCAGGCAAATCGTTGGGTTTGCCCTCGGCTTTCACGACCTGCCCCGCCGCCATAGAGTGCTTACGGATTTTTTCGTGCAGTTCCTGACGGTCGCCGCCTTTTTTGACCGCCGCCATCATAATATTTTCGGTTGCCATAAACGGCAGTTCGTCGTTCAAGCGTTTTTCAATCATTTTCGGGTAGACCACAAGCCCGCTGACCACATTGATATACAACTCCAAAATCGCATCAACCGCAAGGAATCCCTCGGGAATGCTGATGCGCTTATTCGCGGAGTCGTCGAGCGTGCGCTCAAACCATTGCGTGGAAGCGGTAATTGCGGGGTTTAAAGTGTCGCAAATGACATAGCGCGCCAAAGAACCGATGCGTTCACTGCGCATGGGGTTGCGCTTATATGCCATGGCGGACGAGCCGATTTGATTTTCCTCAAACGGTTCTTCAATTTCTTTCAAATGCTGTAACAGCCGCAAATCATTCGAGAATTTGTATGCCGACTGTGCAATCCCCGCCAAGGTGTAAAGCACCTGTGTGTCGAGCTTGCGCGCATAGGTCTGCCCTGAAACGGGGAACACCTTTTGGAAGCCCATTTTCTCGGCAATTTTTTTGTCGAGCGCCTTGATTTTTTCCTCGTCGCCCTCAAACAGTTCCACAAAGCTCGCCTGTGTGCCCGTCGTCCCCTTTGAGCCGAGCAAACGCATTTGCGACAGCTGGAATTCGAGCGTGGACATATCCATCACCAAATCCATCAGCCACAAAGAGGCGCGTTTGCCGACGGTGGTCGGCTGGGCGGGCTGGAAATGCGTAAACGCAAGGCAGGGCATATCCTTGTATGCGTCGGCGAATTTCGCAAGCTTGTCAATTAAATTCACGAGCTTTTTGCGGACGAGTTTTAACCCCTCGGTCATCACAATCACATCGGTGTTATCGCCGACATAGCACGAGGTCGCCCCCAAATGGATAATGCCTTTTGCCTTGGGGCACTGCACACCGTAGGCGTACACATGGCTCATGACATCGTGGCGCACCTGTTTTTCGCGTGCCTCTGCAACATCATAGTTGATGTCATCGGCGTGGGCTTTGAGTTCGGCGATTTGCTCGTCGGTAATCGGCAGCCCCAGTTCCTTTTCGCTTTCGGCAAGGGCAATCCACAGTTTTCGCCAGGTGCGGAATTTAAAGTCGGGCGAAAAGATGTATTTCATTTCTTTGCTCGCATAGCGCGAGTTCAAAGGGCTTTCGTAAATGTCTTTCATATGTTTTAACCTCCGAGGGGGATTTTTTAAGGTTTTGTGCGTATGCTTTCAGCGCATTAAATTCGATGTATTCCCACGCGCGCTGAAATTCCGTTTCGTTGCGGATAATGTGCTCGTAAAACCCGCGTTGCCACAGTTTTGCATCTTTTTCGTGCGTCA
>JBJEPV010000105.1:0-1780 GCA_051881415.1 Candidatus Fimenecus sp. | reverse complement strand
AAGCGGGAGGTGTCATTTTCGCTTGCGAAAATGACGGAGGGAGATTGTTGAGATTTCCACTTGTTTCCTGCAAGCGGGAGGTGTCTTTTGCCTACGGCAAAAGACAATTTTCAGAGTAGGGCGCTGTCTGCTCCCGCCGAAAAATACAGGAAACCGAAACGGGCGGGCGTGGATTTTCTCCGAAAACGGAACCCTTTTGTCCGCGTTCGCGGACATTTCCCCTGTCAGGGGAATCACCCCCGCCCTACCCTAAAAATGCATTTCGTGCGTAGGGAACGGTCTTGACCGTTCCGTAAAATCGTATCAAATTATGCGGGCGATTCGTGAATCGCCCCTACAACCGTAGGGAACGACCTTAGTGTCGTTCCGCCAGATGCCATAAAAATTTACGGGCGGGCGTGGAAACCCGCCCCTACAAGTCGTAGGGAACGGTCGTACCGTTCCGCCAAATCACATCGCATTTTGACGGGCGAACACAGTTCGCCCCTACCCACGAAACAACCGCGGAGGGATGCTTATGATTTTTTATTTTACGGGCACGGGGAACAGCCGTTTTGCCGCCGAAACCGTCGGCAAAGCGCTTGCGGAAACGCCTATTTCCGTCAATGCTTTGGTGCAGGAAAAAGAATGTGCGGTGGGCGGGGAGCAAGTTTCCGAAACCCCGTTTGTATTTGTCTCGCCGACCTATGCGTGGCGCATTCCGCGCGTGATGGAGAAATTTATCCGCGAAAACACCTTTTCCGGTAGCCGCGACGTCTATTTTTTGATGACCTGCGGCGACAGTATCGGCGCGGCGGGGCAATATTTGCGGGATTTATGCCGCGAAAAAGGGCTCAACTTCCGCGGCGTGCAAAAAATTGTGATGCCTGAAAATTATATTGCGATGTTTTCCGCGCCCGAAAAGGCAGAGGCGCAAAACATCATTGCAAACGCCGTGCCGGGGCTCAAAACCGCCGCCGAAACCATTCGCGCGCGTGCGGATTTCCCCGCGCAAAAAATCGGGGCGCTTGACCGCCTGTACAGTGGTCCGGTCAATTCGGTTTTTTACAAGTTGTTTGTTTCGGCGAAAGGGTTTCATGTGACAGACGCTTGCATCGGTTGCGGGCTGTGCGTCAAAAACTGCCCGTTTCACAATATCAAGCTGCAAAACGGCAAGCCCGTTTGGGGCACGGATTGTACCCACTGTATGGCGTGCATCTGCCACTGCCCCAAAGCGGCGATTGAATATAAAAACAAATCCAAAGGGCAACCGCGCTATACCGCGGAAAAAGCCTTGCAAAAATAAAAACAAAGGAACGCCGAAACGCGTTCCTTTTTCGTTTTTTGCTTGGCTTTTCATTGACATATATTGCCGAATATCTTATAATAACAAGATAAATACTATTTCTGTAAGTATGCCCGTTTTGCGGCTTACAGAAAGGGCAGTTCAGAAAAGAAGGTAGTTTTATGCAGTTTGAAGAACGCGAATTTTTACCCGTCATTTTGGGCGCGGATATTACCGCTTATTCCTTGGCGCGCAGTTTCCACGAGGAATACCACATCAAATCGTTGGTGCTGAGTATGTCCGAGGGCGGCTACATTGCCAATTCCGATATTATCGAAAACCGCGTATTCCCGGGGCTTGAGAAAAAGGAAGTCCTCGTGGAACGGCTTTTGGAGGTCGGCAGGGAATTCGAGGGCAAAAAGAAACTGATTGTATTGGGGTGCGGGGACTGGTATGTCCGCGCGCTCATAGAGAGCAAGGAAATTTTAAAGCCCTATTACATTGTGCCCTATATCG
>JBJEPV010000104.1:0-9960 GCA_051881415.1 Candidatus Fimenecus sp. | reverse complement strand
AACCTTAGTGTTGTTCCGCAAAATAACATCAAAATTCACGGTGCGCCGAGTCGTCTCCCCCTACGCACGCATTACATTTTTATTTTTCAATCGGAACGGTACGACCGTTCCCTACAATTTTTCATTATTCATTATTCATTATTCATTCATTTTCGGGTCGTTAAGACCCCGCCCTACCATATAAACACAAATACAACCCCCCATTTATAAAACCAGATATTTTCTTTACACATAAAATCCGAACTGCGAGGCACAACAAAACGGGCGGGGCAAAACCCCACCCGTTTCTGTTTTTTTGTTACGGTTTTGTGTTTATGACAGTTCAAACTGCCCGGTATAGAGCTGATAATACTTGCCCTTTTGCGCGAGCAACTCGTCGTGGTCACCGCGTTCAATGATTTTGCCGTGTTCAAGCACCATAATCGCATTCGCGTTGCGCACGGTAGACAGGCGGTGGGCGATAACAAAGGTCGTTCTGCCCTGCATTAACTTATCCATACCCTGTTCAATCAAACGCTCGGTGCGCGTATCGACGGAGCTGGTCGCTTCGTCCAAAATCAGCACGGGCGGGTCGGCAACCGCGGCGCGCGCAATCGCAAGCAGTTGGCGCTGGCCTTGGCTTAAATTCGCACCGTCGCCCGTAATCACCGTATCGTAGCCGTTCGGCAGGCGGGTGATAAATTCGTGCGCATTGGCAAGCTTTGCCGCTTCGACCACCTGTTCGTGCGTAGCGTCCAAATTGCCGTAGCGAATGTTGTCCTCCACCGTGCCCGTAAACAGGTGCGTATCCTGCAAAACCATTGCGAGTGAACGGCGCAAATCCGCTTTTTTGATTTTTTGAATGTTGATGCCGTCATAGCGGATTTTGCCCGACTGAATTTCATAAAAGCGATTGAGCAAATTGGTAATCGTGGTTTTGCCCGCGCCCGTCGAGCCGACAAACGCAATTTTTTGCCCGGGCTTTGCATACAGCGAAACATCGTGGAGCACGGTCTTTTTGCCGTCATAGCTGAATGTGACATCTTCAAACTGCACATCACCCGCCAATTTTTGGTAAGTCACCGTACCGTCCGCCGTATGCGTATGCTTCCACGCCCAAAGCCCCGTGTGTTCGGGGCATTCGGTCAAATTGCCGTTTTCGTCCTCTTTGGCGTTGACGAGCGTAACATAGCCCGCATCTGTTTCGGGTTGTTGGTCAATTACATCGAAAATACGTTCCGCCCCCGCAAGCGCCGCCAAAATGTTGTTCACCTGCTGGGACAAATTCGCAATCGGCTGTGTAAACGAGCGCGTATATAACAGGAAGGACAGCACCGTGCCGACGGTCATTGTCGCTTTGATGACAAACGCACCGCCGACCGCGGCAATCGTTGCATATATGAGGTGCCCATAGTTGCCCATAATCGGGCCGAGCGCGTTGGCGTAAGTGTTTGCCTGTGTTGCGGAATGCTGTAATTCGTCATTGAGCACCGCGAACTCGTCGATGACCTTCTGTTCGTGGTTAAACACCTTGACAACCTTTTGCCCCTCCACGGTTTCCTCAATAAACCCGTTTGCGTCGCCCAAGGCTTTTTGCTGACGGCGGAAATATTGGGAACTCCGCTTGCCGAACGCTTTGACAATCAACAGCATAATCGCCAAAAACACAAGCATCACGGCAGTTAGGCGGATACTCAGCACGCACATCATCACAAAGGTGCCGATGACGGAAATCAAAGACGAAACCGTTTGCACAAAGCCCATACTTAAAAAATTGCGCACGGTTTCCACATCGTTTGTGTAGCGGCTCATCAAATCGCCGTGGGTGTGGGTGTCAAAATACGAAATCGGCAAATCCTGCATCGCGTCGAACAAATCGCGGCGAATGGTGTTGACCGTGGACTGCGACAGCGTGAGCATAATGCGTGCATAGCCGTAAGAGGCAAGCGCCGCCGCGACAAAAATGCCCCCCACCTTGGCAAGCTCTATAATCAACGGTCGGTAATCCGCATTTTCGGGGCCTGCCGCAATCAGCGGTGGCAAAAAGTCATCGGTCAGCGTTTTTATGAAATAGGACGAAAGCAACATACCCGCCGTGCTCAACAGCACCAGCAAAATCACCAAAACCAACAGCCATTTGCGTTTTGCCAAATAGCCGAACAGCCGCGAAACCGTCTTTTTGGTGTTTTTGGGTTTTTGGAATTTTCCGGGGGCGCCTTTTTTGCCGCCCGGCATCATCATTTTCGGTCCCGGCATCAGCCCTCGCCTCCTTCCGCGGCAACGCCTTTTTGTTGTGAATAATAAACCTCGCTGTAAATGGGACTGCGTGTAAGCAACTCCTCGTGCGTGCCCATATCGGCGATTTTGCCGTTGTCCAGCACAATAATTTTATCCGCATCCTGCACGGAGCTTATGCGCTGGGCAATGATAATTTTTGTGGTGTTCGGAATATCGTTTTTGAACGCCTCGCGGATTTTGCTGTCGGTGTAAGTGTCCACCGCGCTGGTGGAGTCGTCCAAAATCAAGATTTTCGGCTTTTTGAGTAAGGCGCGCGCAATGCAAAGGCGCTGTTTTTGCCCGCCCGAAACATTCACGCCGCCCTGCCCCAAATCGGTTTGGTAGCCGTCGGGGAAGGACGAAATAAAGTCATGCGCCTGCGCCGATTTGCACGCGGCAACCAATTCCTCATCGGTGGCGTTTTCGTCGCCCCAGCGTAAGTTTTCGGCAATCGTGCCCGAGAACAGCACATTGTTTTGCAACACCATACTGACCGACTCGCGCAATTCTTCAATCGTGTAATGTTTTACATTGTGCCCCGCGACGCGCACTTCGCCCGCCGTCACATCGTAAAGCCGCGGAATAAGGCTGACGAGCGTGGTTTTCGCACTGCCCGTGCCGCCGATGATGCCGACCGTTTCGCCCGAACGGATTTTAAAATCGGCGTGGTCGACCACATTTTTTTCGCCGTCCTTATTGTACTTAAAGCAAACATCGCAAAATTCGATGGCACCGTTTTCCACCTTTAACGAGGTGTCTGCCTCGTTGTCGTTGATGTCGGGTTTTTCGTCGAGCACCTCCGCAATACGCGAAGCCGCCGCGCGCGACATCACGAAATTTACAAGCATCATCGCCATCATCACAACCGACATCAAAATTTGCATAATGTAGTTGAGCACCATGGAGAACTGCCCGACTTCCAATTCCCCTGCCACAATGTATTTGCACGAAAGGAACGATACCGCCAAAATCGTGCCGTACATCATCAGCATCATCGCGGGCTGTGCCGCAACCATCAGCATTTCCGCCGAAATGGCCGCCGCAGTCAGTTCGTCATTGGATTTTTTGAATTTTGCCTTTTCGTAGTCGCCGCGCACAAACGCCTTAACCACGCGAATGGCAATTAAGTTTTCCTGCACAGAGCCGTTCAAATTGTCGAGCATCGTGAACATTCTTTTAAACCGTTTCATGGCAATCGGGCCGAAAATCGCCAAAACCACCAAAATCAGCGGAATGACCACCAAAAAGACCGACGAAACCTTGTGATTGATGCGAAAACTCATAAACATGGCGCAGATAAATTGCAACGGCGCGCGGAAGAAAATCCGCAGCAGCATTTGGTACATATTCTGCACGGTGGTCACATCGTTGGTCATGCGCGTCACAAGCGAAGCGGTGCTGAAACGGTCAATGTTGGAAAACGAAAAGGTTTGAATGTTTTTATACATCGCCTCGCGCACCCGCGCGCCCATACCCATGCTCGCCACCGCCGACAGCCTTGCCGCCATCGCGCCGCAAAACAGCGAACAGCCTGCAATCAACAGCATTTTGCCGCCCGTCACGAGCACATAGTGCATATCGCCGTTCGGAATACCGACATCGACGATTTTACTCATATACAACGGAATTAAAAGTTCCAAAATCACCTCGCCCGTCATCAAAAACGGGCAAATCAGCGACTGCCACCAATACGGTTTGGCGTATTTAATCAGTTTTCCCATGCCGGCATGCACCTCCGAATTCCATTTCTTCCTGCATAATTTCTTCCATCTTTTTGCCTGCGGGCAAAATGGTCTTTAAATTCTCACAAAGGCGGGTAAGCATTGTTTCCAGCGTCGCAAGTTCCGCGTCCGAAAACCCCGCATACAGCTTGCGGTCGATTTCTTCAAAACAACCGTGAATATATTCGTGCTGTTCGCAGCCCTTTTCGCTCAGGCTCATCCGATTACAGCGCAAATCCGATTTATCCGTCGCCTTTTCAATCAAGCCCGCCTTTTGCATACGCCGCAAAGAGACCGACACCGACGCCGGCGAAACATACAGCGCCTTGGCAACTTCATTTTGCGTACCTGTGCCGTTTTTCGCCAAATAATCCAAAATCGGCGGTTGCCCGACATACACACCGCTGTCTTTTAACGCGCGGCGAATCACATAATGACGGCAAAGCTCCAAATCGTGCAGTTTTTTTGACACATTTTTTTGCCTGTTCTCCACAAAAAGACTCCTTTCGTACAAAAAATTATTTAATCGACTAATTGTTAACCGTTTAACGGTTTTTATTGTACGACGAATAAAAAATAATGTCAACAAAAAAAATTGTGAACATTTTGTGCAAAAATACAGTATTTCGCAAAATAATCAACATTTTTGCTTAATTTGTTGACTGTGGTTTTCGGACAGTTCCCGCCGCTTCGGACTATTTGTGAAAGGTCTTTCAAAAATCCACCGAAAAGGAGAATGAAAATTGGCAAACACCCTTTCACAAAAACAGCTTGCCTTTTGCCGTGCTTTTGTGCGCACCCGTTCCCCGCGGGAGGCGGCCGTCGCCGCAGGCTTTCTGCTTTTTCCCGAAAAAACGGCGGAAAAACTGCTGGCGGCAAAGCCCGTGCAGGCGAAAATTCAGGAATTGGAGCAATCGCTTTCGGTACAGCGCGCCGAACTGATTGCAGGCTACCGTCGCCTTGCGTTCGGCTCGGTTGCCGACGCGGTACGGCTGTTACAGCAAACAGACCAAGACACGCCGCCTGACCCCGACACCCTGGATTTGTTTCTGGTGTCGGAAATCAAGCGCCCGAAAGGCGGCGGCTTAGAAATCAAATTTTTCGACCGCCAAAAGGCACTCGACCGCCTTGCCGAATTACAGGAAACCGCAGTCGACAGCGCTCTGCCGTTTTACAAGGCGTTGGAGCGCTCCGCCGCCGCACTCGGAAAGCACGGTGAGGAAGGCTGATGCAAAGCATGCAATTCAAACAGTTTTCCCAAAAGCAGTTGGAACTGCTTTCGTGGTGGTGCGATGAAAGTCCCTTTCACACCTATGACGCCATTATCTGCGACGGCGCGGTGCGCAGCGGCAAAACCGTCTGTATGTCGCTGTCGTTTGTATTTTGGGCGTTTTACCGCTTTTGCGACCAAAGCTTTGCGCTGTGCGGCAAAACCGTAACGGGCTTGCGCCGCAATGTCATTACCCCGCTAATCCCGTTGCTTTCGGAACTCGGCTTTCAATGCAACGAGCAGATTTCCAAAAACCTGTTGGAAATCTCAAAAGGCGGCAGAAAAAACCGCTTTTACTATTTCGGCGGCAAGGACGAGTCCTCCGCCGCGCTGATACAGGGAATGACGCTTGCGGGCGTGATGCTCGACGAGGCGGCGTTGATGCCGCGCTCGTTTTGCGAACAGGCGATTGCGCGATGCTCTGTTGAGGGCTCGCGGCTTTGGTTCAACTGCAATCCCGAACACCCCGCGCATTGGTTTTACAAAGAATGGATTTTAAAGCGCGAAGAAAAAAACTGCCTGTATCTGCACTTTCAAATGCAGGACAATCCCTCACTTTCCAAAGAAATGCTCGCGCGCTACCGTTCACTTTACAGCGGCGCGTTTTACGAGCGCTTTGTCGAGGGCAAATGGGCGGCGTGCGACGGGCTTGTGTATCCGTTTTTTGACAGCACCTATCTTTACGATGTGCCGAAATCCTTTTCCCGCTATGCGGTCTCGTGTGACTACGGAACGGTCAACCCCACCTCGATGGGGCTTTGGGGACAAAGCGGCGGGCACTGGTACCGCATTGACGAATTCTACCACAGCTCCAAAGCAAAAGGCTTTCAAATGACCGATGAGGAATATTACCGTTCGCTTTGCACGCTCATCGGCGACAAAAAAGTGGACTGCGTGGTGGTAGACCCGTCTGCGGCGTCGTTTATCGAATGTATCCGCCGCCACGGCGAATTCCCCGTGCGCCGCGCGGACAACGATGTGCTCGGCGGCATCCGCAAGACCTCGGACGCCTTAAAATCACGCGAAATCCGCATCTGTAAGCCCTGCACCGATATTGTTCGGGAATTTTCACTGTACCGTTGGGACGAAAGCGCGCGCTATGACGCGGTCAAAAAAGAACACGACCACGCCATGGACGATATGCGGTATTTCGTTTCCACGGTGCTGTGTTCGGACGGCGGCGACGACTTTTTTGCCGTCGTCTGCAAACGATGAAGGGAGGTGAAACAATGAGGAAATCCCGCAAAAAAGCCCCCTCTCCACCCGGAAATCCCGCGCTTGCCGTCGGCGGCGCGGCGCAAAGTCTGCCGTTTTCCGCTTTGGTTGCGTACAACCCGCCGCCTGCGGTCACGGGGGATTTATTCTCTGCTTTGCGCGAAGCCGTGCCCGTGATTGACGCGGCGATTTACAAGCTCGTGCGGTTGACGGGCGGGTTTCAAGCCGTGTGCAAAGACGCGCGCTTTCAGCCGATTTTGGACAACTTTGTCAAATATGTGCCCTCGGACAGCGGCAGTGTTTCTCTGCAATCCTTTTCAGACACCTTTTTTGAGGCGTTGCTCACCTACGGCACGGCGGTTGCGGAAGTCGTTCCCGACCAAACGGGCGCGGTACGCTATTTATACAACGCGCCGCATAAAGACTACACCCTGCGCCGTTCCAAAGCGGATTTCCGCCGTTTGGAGGTGTGCGCCGGAGCCGATGTGGCAGGGAACGCCCTGCCGGGACAGCAAAATATGTTGGTGTGCACCTTAAACGCCAAACCGGGTGAAATTTACGGCACGCCGTTGCTTGCGGGCTTACCGTTTGTCTCCTCGGTGCTTTTAAAAATCTTCAACGCCGTCGGGCAGAATTGGGAGCGCGTGGGCAATGTGCGCTTTGCCGTGACCTACAAGCCGTCGGACGATACGGGCGGCAAAACCTTTGCCAAAGAACGCGCACTGCAAATTGCCGAGCAATGGAGCGAAGCCATGCGCAGTCGCGAAGCACGCGATTTTATTGCCGTGGGCGATGTGGACATCAAAACCATCGGCGCGGACAATCAGATTTTGGACAGCGAAATCCCCGTGCGCCAAATGTTGGAGCAAATCGTCGCAAAAACGGGGATTCCGCCTTTTATGCTCGGGCTTTCGTGGTCCACCACCGAGCGTATGGCATCGGAGCAGGCGGATATGCTCACTTCGGAGCTCGAACACTACCGCCGACTGCTCACACCCGTTTTGGAAACGGTTTGCCGCACGCATTTGCGCGCCTACGGCTACACGGGCGATGTAGAAATTCTTTGGGAGGATATTTTACTGCGTGACACCGTGGATGACGCCACCGCGCGCCATTTGGACGCGCAGACCGAGGAAATTCTGCAAAATCTGCCGCAAAAAAACGCCTGATACGAAAGGAGGATACCCTTGCAAAAGCAATTTCAAACCCAAACCGAAGACGGCGCGGTGACCGAAGAGGCCCTCGCCGCCATCAACCGCTACACACAAAAGGATTTGACCGCCGACGAGGTATTTGTCTTTTCCGCCGTGCTGTGCGACAACGAAATCGACCGTGATTTTGAACGTTTTTCGGTTGAAAGCCTGCGTGCGCTTGCCCCCTTGTTTGCGGGCAAGACCGCCATTCAAAACCACAGTATGGACGCCGCCGACCAAAGCGCGCGCACCTTTAAAACGGAAGTCATCACCGACGAAACGCGCAAAACCGCGCTTGGCGAACCTTACACCTATTTAAAGGCATACTGCTATATGCCGCGCATTCCGAAAAATGAAGCGCTCATTGCCGAAATCGCCGCGGGCATTAAAAAAGAAGTATCTGTCGGGTGCGCCGTGGAAAAACGGATTTGCTCCGTTTGCGGTGCAGACGAGCGAAAAGCGCCCTGCGCGCACCGCCGCGGCAAGACCTACAACGGCGAAGTCTGCCATTTCATTTTGGAAAATCCGACCGACGCTTACGAATGGTCTTTCGTTGCCGTGCCCGCGCAGAAAAACGCGGGTGTCACCAAAAAACGGTTTGCCGACGCCGACGCGCTGTTGAAAGCCGTGCGAAACGGGCAGACAGACGAACTGACGCTCTCCCGCGCCGACCTTTCGACGCTTGCCCAAAAAGTGGACGCGCTCGAATGTGCCGCCGCAGACGGTGCCGCTTACCGCGCCGCGCTGTTGGAAACGGCTGTCAAAGGCTTCGCAAAAGCCTTGCCTACGCTTGACAACCGGTTGGCTGAGCAGATGTGCGCGCCGTTGGGCACAAAAGCATTAAAACGCCTCGGCGAAGTGCTCGAAAGCGCCGCCCCCGCCGTGTGTGTGCCGCAGTTGTGCGCGCAAAAGCAGAACGAAAGCCCCGCGCAAAACGGCGATTTTAAATTCTAACCGCGGTCGCGGCTGCGCGACGGCAAATCGTAAATTTACTTCGCAGGTAAATCTTTACCTTATCCTCTCGATTGGAAATACCGTTGTGTAGGGGGCGTCGACCCGGCGCCCCGCAACAAAACATATCAAATTTTACGGGCGAACACCGCGTAGGGACGAACGTCCTCGTTCGTCCGCCAAATCACATCAAACCGCGCGGGCGAACACAGTTCGCCCCTACGACCGTAGGGAACGACCGAAGACGCGTTCCGTAAAACACCATGAAAATCTACGGGCGGGCGTGGAAACCCGCCCCTACGCACGAAATAAAATGCGCGCGCGTAGGGAACGGGCTTGACACGCCGTTTATGCCCCCTCTGACGAGGGGGGCTGTCAAATGCGTAGCATTTGACTGGGGGAGAGATTTTCTCTTTCTCTCCCTCCGGCTTTTGCCTGCGGCAAAAGTCACCCGCTGACGGCGGCGGTCTCCCTCTGTCGCTTCGCGACATCTCCCTCACACTGTGAGGGAGTCTACCCTCGTCAGAGGGAGGATTATAAGGATTGCGGCTACGCCGCTAAATAAAAATATGTCATTCTGAACGAAGTGAAGAATCTCAAAAACGAAATTGCTCAGAAAAGAGATTCTTCGCCTAACGGCTCAGAATGACAAACTCTTACAACAGAAAGGAACAAACATATGTCCAATTTTGAAACCGTCAAACTCGACAAAGGCTTATACACCGCCTCGAAAGGCTTCACCGCCGCGCTCGAAGAAATCGACCCATCCGAAAACTACAAAGGCACCGCTTTGGAGGGCTTGGACGCATTCGAGCGCCAATTAAAGCGTTTTGACATCAAAATCCACGGCGCGGCAAGCGACAGCGTGGAAAAATTCTTTCAAACCACCGACAGCGCGGCGCTGTTCCCCGAATACATTGCCCGCGCGGTGCGCAAAGGCTTGGAAGAGGCTGACCTGCTCCCCTACATCGTCGCCACAAAGACCGATATTAAAGGGCTTGACTACCGCACCATCACCTCCGTGCCGACCGCAGACGAAAAAGAACTCAAAGAGACCGCCGAGGGCTCGGCTATCCCCGAAACCGTCGTCCACACGCAGGAAAATCTCGTCAAACTCAAAAAGCGCGGCAGAATGTTGGTCGCTTCGTATGAGGCTATCCGTTTTCAGCGTTTGGATTTGTTCACGGTTACGCTTCGCCAAATCGGCGCATATATTGCGCGCACACAGTTGAAAGACGCGGTTGACGTGCTCATCAACGGCGACGGCAACAGCAATCCCGCACCGACGGCGGATTTGGCGGGTGCCTCTATCACCTATGCGGATTTGGTCGATTTTTGGAACAGCTTTGACCCC
>JBJEPV010000103.1:0-9966 GCA_051881415.1 Candidatus Fimenecus sp. | reverse complement strand
TCGCACACTTTTTCTCATAGTATTCGTCTTCATACTTTTTCAGCACATCGGGCTTGATGGTGTAAATCGGTTTGGCGATTAACTCATCGAGTTGCCTGTTGATGGCCGCAGCGTCATGGTATTCCGAAATTGCAAATCTGGTATCCATTAAAAATCCTCCGATTTCTCAGGCGTGGCTTCCCCCGCCCATATTTTTTGCAACGCACCGTTTCGGTGAATTGTCGTTCACTTGCATTATACCACAAAATAAGCCGATGTCAACGCTTTTTTTGTTGAAATCCGCAAATAAACTGTGAATTTTTCCCGCGGCAGATAGTTTTTAACTATAAATGACGAAGTTGTCGAAAACATAGTTAAATTTTGTCTATAATCACTTTTATAAATACCGCGTACCGCGCGGCGACGCAAGGCGGGGAAAAACACACGCTTTTGTGCAGAAAAAGCGAAAAAATGCAACTTTCCCGAAAATTTATCTTGAATAAGTCCCCCGGTTTATGCTATGATAAAGTGTATTTATTTGCAGAAAAGGGGATGGGTGCAAATGGATTTGCAAAAGCATCACAAACCGACATTTGACAATATCTCCGCGGAAAAGCGCGAGCGTATTATCGGCGCCGCGACCGGCGAGTTTGCCGCAAAGGGCTTTGACAATGCCAATATGAATGTGATAGCCAAAAAAGCGGATGTCAGCGTCGGTTCGCTTTACAAATACTTTGAAAACAAACAGGATTTGTTTTTAACGGTCATTCAATACAGCATTCAAAGTATGGAGGAGTTGCTGAGCGTGCTTGCGGTCAGCAATGAGGATATTTTGGTGAAGGTGGAGCGCATCATTCGGGAAATTCAGCGTTCCTCCAAAGAAAACGCAACGCTGATGAAGCTGTATAACGGCATGACCGCCGAGAGCAATCCGCGCTTTGCTTCGCAGTTTGCGTATGAAATGGAGGCGCTGACCGCGTCCATTTACCGCAGAGCGATTGAAGAAGGGCAGAAAAACGGCGAAATCCGCACCGATATTGACGCGGCGTTCGCGGCGTATTTATTGGATAATATTTTTATGTCTCTGCAATTTTCCTATGCGTGCGACTATTATGTTGAACGGTTTCGCATTTATGCGGGCAACGCCATTACACAGCGAGACGATTTTGTGGTGGAGCAATGCCTGAAATTCGTAAAAAGCGCGCTGAAAAAGTAACTTTATTCTCTGTTGGGAGGTAAACAATATGGTCAATCCGATTTACACGATTGCCTATGACGTCGGTACCACAGGCGTAAAAACCTGCCTGTTTTCCGTCACCGAAAAAATCGAACTGCTCGCGGCGGCAAGCGAAGGCTACAACCTGTATGTGCTACCCGGCGGCGGTGCGGAGCAGGACCCCGACGAATGGTGGGAGGCCATGGTCAAAAGCACCAAAACCGTGATGAAAAAGGTGAAGGTGGACAAAAAGGACATTTCGGGCATTTCGTTCTGCTCGCAAATGCAGGGCCTTGTGCTTGTGGATAAGGACGGCAACGCCGTGCGCCGTGCGATGAGTTATATGGACCAGCGCGCGCGTGACGAACTCAAAAAAGGCATTGCCTACGGCCCGCAGATTGCCGGCGCCAATGTGCCGAAGCTGTTAAAAGCCCTGCAAATCACCGGCGCGGTGGCGTGCTCGGTGAAAGACCCTGTTTGGAAATACAAATGGGTGGAGGCAAACGAGCCGGAAGTGTTTGCCAAAGTACATAAATGGCTTGATGTCAAAGAATACCTCATCGGCCGTATGACCGGCGAATTTGTGATGACGCCCGACTCGGCATTCGGCACACTGCTTTACGACATCCGCAAGGGCAAAGAGGGTTGGAGCAGTGCGATTTGCAATATGTACGGCGTGCAGGAAAAACACCTTGCCAAAATCGTCCGCTGTACCGACCGCGTCGGTAAACTTCGCAAACAGCAGGCGGAGGAATTGGGGCTTGAAGAAGGCACAGCCGTATTCGGCGGCGGCGGCGACGCTTCGTTAATCGGCGTGGGCGCAGGCGCTGTCGGTTTGGGCGATACGCATATTTACTCGGGCACCTCGGGCTGGGTTTCCACCGTGGTGGACAAGAGTGTTGTCGATGCCAATGCGATGATTGCCGCGATTATCGGCGCGCGTGACGGCTATTTCAACTACTTTGCGGAGTTGGAAACCGCCGCAAAATGCGTGGAATGGGTGAAAGACCATTTGGCGTTGGATGAAATTGATATTTATCTCGACAAGAGCCACGATTTGAAGCATCACCATGAGGACAGAGAGGTGGTATATACCAATCTGTATGACTATATGATGGCGGTGGTGGAGACCGTTCCCCCGGGTGCAGGCGGCGTTGTTTTCACCCCGTGGCTGCACGGCAACCGTTGCCCGTTTGAAGATCCGAACGCGCGCGGGATGTTCTTTAACATCAGCCTCGAAACCGGCAAATCCGAAATGATTCGCGCCGTGGTGGAGGGCGTTTGCTACCATCTGCGCTGGATGCTGGAAACGCAGGAAAAGAAAATCAAAACTTCCGATACCGTGCGCTTTGTCGGCGGCGGCGCGTTGAACGATACCACTTGCCAAATTTTGGCGGACTGCACCGGCAAAACCGTGGAGACCGTGGAAAGCCCGCAAAACATCGGTGCGGTCGGCGCGGCGGCGACGATTGCGGTCGGCGTGGGCTTAATTCACGATTTGGGCGAGGTAAAATCGTTGATTCCCGCGGCAAAGACCTTTTATCCGAATCAGGCAAACAAGGCGGTTTATGACCGCAACTTTAAGGTCTATAAAAATCTGTATAAGGCGAACAAGGAAAACTTCGCCATACTTAACGGTGCGGATTGATTTCGGGATGCAAATGTGCTATACTGTTTGTATCCGGGGCAGTTCTCTCGAAAGGATTTGAACGATGATGAAAAAGCAGGTTCTTGCAATTTTGCTTGCAACGCTTCTGATTTTAACAACTTTTGCGGCTTGCGGCAAAAAATATTTGGTCTATACCGATGATGCCGGCGTGGAGCATCCCGTTTTAACCGATGCCGAGGGCAATACCATGGTTAACGAGTTTGGGCAGATTGTGATTGGCGTGACCGACAGCCACGGGAATCTCGTGACCGATGAAAACGGCGAAAACGAAACCCGCGCGATTGCATTTCCGTCTGCGATTGTAAACGGCAATCTGTACGAAACCGCCAATTTCAAATGGGAAGTGCCTGAAAAACTCTGGTATTTTGATGGGAATACTCTGCACAAAAAGGATTCCGGTGTGTATATTACCATATCCACCGTGTCCGATTATGAGGATATGGCGGCCTTAGAGGAAGGTATGGATGCACAGTTGGAGTCGATGCTTTCGCAATCCAACGGGCAGTTGACCTCTGAAAAATCCAAATGGGTGATTGAAGCCGGCCCGAACGCTTTGCAGTATGATTATGAGATAAAAGACCAGGACGGCAATTTGTATGAACAGCGGGCAGATATTTTCTTCTCCACCGCCGACGGCACCATTTACCGCTTGCTGTGCGTGACACCGGCCGCGGAGGCAGACAGCGTCCCCTTTGCGGATATGGTCAATATGATTAAATTCCGCTGATACTGTTTTGAACATTTTCGGCACAAGCCTCCGGCAATCCGCCGGGGGCTCTTTTTATAGGCAAAAGCCGAAGAAAAAGGAAATGATGTAGAGGCCGCCCGCGAATTTTGATGGTATTTGACGGAACGGTCAAGACCGTTCCCTACCCTATAAAATGTATTTTGTGCGTACGGAACGACCGAAGACGCGTTCCGTAAAACACCATAAAAATCTACGGGCGGGCACGGAGACCCGCCCCTACGCTTTTGCCCATTCCGTTAATACCGCTACAAATGCAAATCTTTCTCTTTAAAATCTAAACCCCTATTCGACAATCAGGCGAAACGGAAAAACCCGGGTGTGCCATGCACACCCGGGTCGGTTTTGTTCCCGAACATCCGCATTCAAATCGTCACTGCTGTGCCCGAGGCGGTCACCATCAGCATATTGCCGCCTTGCCCTAATACCTCGTAATCAATATCAATGCCGATAATCGCGTTTGCGCCCATTTGCGCGGCGCGCTGTGCCATCTCGTTGACTGCCTGCTCGCGTGCTTCAATCAGCTCTTTTTCGTAGGAGCCCGAACGGCCGCCGAAAAGGTTGGTAAGCCCCGCGGTAAAATCCTTGACGAAATCCACGCCGGAAATCACCTCGCCGCAAACCAGCCCCAAATAGCTTTTCACGGGATAGCCCTCTACATTCGGTGTTGTGGTTAAAATCATATGTATGCCTCCTTTTATATGTTTATAAGCCCAGCTTATCGTATTCCGTATCCGCCTGTTTTTTCAGTTCCGAGGCAACATACCCCAAAACCATACACAGCACGGCGCGTTCGAGTTTTTCCTTGGAATCCGCGTTCGGCCCGCGGTATTGCGTAAGATGCTGTTCGATAATTTCCGCCAATTTTTCGCGGTTTGTGGTTTGCTGTTCGTCCGCCTCGTGAATGACGGCGCACAAAAGACTGAACAACTCGCGGTCGGGGATGATGTCGTCACTGCGGTCATCGACCTGCCCGTTTATGTAGGTCATCAGCGCAATGATTTTGTCAAGCTGCATGGAGTTTCGCAACATATTGATAATCACAATGCGCACAATCTGCTGTTCGCCGTAGCGCTTGCCCGTCGGACGCTCCACCCAGCCGCGCTTTACCCAATTTTGAATGGTTGAGCCCTCCAAGCCCGTCAGCTCCCGCAGTTGGCTTAATGTCAAGCCCTTTGTTACCGCCAATACGGGCGAGAGCACCGCAAACGCATTTTGCTGTAAGCCGTCCGTCCACGGCAAGACCGTCCCCGGGACTGTTCTTAACATCTTATCTCCTCCTTTTGATGTGATTTGATTATATCACAGGTTCAAAAGAACCGCAACGGACAATTTTGCCCGAAAAATGCGGATTTTGCCGAATTTCGGCTGTTTTTGCGGTGCGGCGGGCAGTTTTTCAATCGGATTGCGCGCTTTTACCGCATTTTATAGGGTGGCGTTCGGAAAAATACTGTCGCAAAGCGCGGTGTAAATCGGCGAAAGCCCGTCGGCAAGCCAATCCGTAAAATCGGGCAATGCCCATTGCGGCAAAGACGCTTTCACGGCAGGGAGCGGAAGCCGCACCGCGGTAAAGCCGTTGGATTGTATCAAATACACCGTACCGCCGTGTAAACGCGCGGTTTGCGCGGCAAACCACAGCCCGCCGCCTTGGTGCTTTTGCGCCGCATAAAAAACGGAAACGGGGAAATCCCCCTCGCTTGCCACGGTCAGCACCGCCCTGTTGCCGACCGATGCCGTATCGATAAAAACATACCGTCCCGCGCTGTACTGCAGGGCGTTGGAGAGCAGATTGAGCGTCGCCCACAAAGCCGCCTGCGGGCGGCAGGCGGCGGTAATATGGGGTTCGCCCGTGAAAAACACACGCTTTTGTGTTTCTTTGCACAGCAAATCCGCGCAAAAAGCCGCACTTTCACAAAGGGCGGACAGCGGCAAACACATTGGCGGGGCGGCAGTTTGCGGCGGTGTGCGGTTTTGTAAGGTGCGCAACAGCCGCAAGCCGCCGACGCGCGCCGCAAGCAGTTCCGCTGAGGGGGTGTTTTGCTCGGCAATACACAGCGCGTCAAAATAAGTTTGCAGGTCGGCGCGGACGGTGCCGTTTTGTGCGTGCTCGGCAAAGTCCGCCTCCAACCGATGTAAAGCGTCTAAAAGTTCCGTTTGAAGAATCCCCCTTTTCAAAAATGTATACTGCGGCTGTTCGGGTTTATACTAATTCATATAGCAATAGCATACCCAACCCGCGCGGATTTACCAATTATTTTAGGCAGTTTGACAAAGTTTTCACAACACGGCAGAAATTTCCCGAAAGTTCTTGCAAATTTTGCCGTTCCGTTATAGAATAGTATCGCAAAAAAATAAATATTATTTTTGGAGGTAATCCCAATGGCAGTTAAAGTAGCAATCAATGGGTTCGGTCGTATCGGCCGTCTCGCATTCAGACAGATGTTCGGCGCAGAAGGCTATGAAGTCGTTGCCATCAACGACCTTACCAAGCCCTCGATGCTTGCACATCTTTTGAAGTATGACACCGCACAGGGCGGTTACTGCGGCAAAATCGGCGAAGCGGCACACACCGTTTCCGCTGACGATGAAGCAGGCACCATCACCGTGGACGGCAAAACCCTCAAAATCTATGCGAAAGCAAACGCGGCAGAGCTCCCCTGGGGCGAAATCGGCGTGGACGTTGTTCTTGAATGCACCGGTTTCTACTGCTCGAAAGACAAATCCCAGGCACACATTGACGCAGGCGCAAAGAAAGTTGTTATTTCCGCACCCGCAGGCAATGACCTGAAAACCATCGTTTACAGCGTAAACGAAAACACCCTCACCGCTGATGACACCATCATTTCCGCGGCTTCCTGCACCACCAACTGCTTGGCGCCCATGGCAAAGGCTCTTAACGACTATGCACCGATTCAGAGCGGTATCATGAGCACCATTCACGCATACACCGGCGACCAGATGATTTTGGACGGCCCGCACAGAAAAGGCGACCTTCGCCGTGCACGCGCAGGCGCTGCAAACATCGTTCCGAACTCCACCGGTGCCGCAAAAGCGATTGGCTTGGTTATTCCGGAACTCAACGGCAAACTCATCGGTTCCGCACAGCGCGTGCCCGTTCCGACCGGCTCCACCACCATTTTGACCGCAGTTGTCAAAGGTGCTGATGTGACCAAAGAGGGCATCAACGCGGCAATGAAAGCGGCGGCTTCCGAGAGCTTCGGCTACAACGAAGACCCGATTGTTTCCTCCGATGTTATCGGTATGCGCTTCGGCTCTTTGTTCGATGCAACCCAGACTATGGTTGCGAAGATTGCGGACGACCTCTATGAGGTACAGGTTGTTTCGTGGTATGACAACGAAAACTCCTACACCAGCCAGATGGTCCGCACCATCAAATACTTCGCAGAGCTTGCGTAAGAAAAATCAAAATACAGATTTTGCAAGGGTACGGTTTTTGCCGTACCCTTGTTTTTTGTCGCCGTATGCGAAAATCCCCGCGCGCTCGAAAAATTTTTGTCATTCTGCGCCGTCAGGCGAAGAATCTCGTGCCGTATAGTTTTATTTTGTGCTGTTCGAGATTCTTCACTTCGTTCAGAATGACAAATTGGGGTTTGTGGGTGTAATTGACGGAACGGGCAATGGCGTTCCCTACGCATAAAATACAATACGAGCGTAGGGGCGTGCATTGCGCGCCCGTTCGTAGGGGCGGGTGATTCCCCTGACAGGGGAAATGTCCGCTATAATAAAGTAGGGCGGGGGCTTGCTCCCGCCGTAAGGTGCCCGTTTTCGGAGAAAATCCGCGCCCGCCCGTGGATTTTGATGAAATTTTATGCGGGCGTGGAAGCCCGCCACTACGCGAAAAAATATATTGCGTGCGTAGGGAACGGTCTTGACCGTTCCGTAAATCTCCCCATTTATTGGGGAGGTGGCACGGCGTAGCCGTGACGGAGGGGCAAAACACAGCAAACCCCGCGAACACGCAAAGGACAAACAAATCCCCGCCCTATAACAGGGCGGGGATTCTGATATCTGTTTTCTGTTATCGCTCAAAAAAATACCCAACGAAAGTAAACCATTCGCGGACGATAAAGGTCGGCAGGGCGAACACGCCCGAGCGCGCACTGACATTATAGGTTTGCAAGCCCTGTTTTTCGGCAAGCAGCCCTGCGCGGAACTGGTGAAAATCGGTGGTAATGAGCACCACCGTATCGCCCAATCCCTTTTCCGTCAAAATCTGTTTGGAATATTGCATATTTTCGGCGGTGGTGGTGGAGTTTTCCTCCAAATACAGCCGTTCGGGAGCAATGCCTTTTTCCGTCAGCGCGTTATACATACACCGCGCTTCGGAGATATTCTCGCCGTCGCCCTTGCCGCCCGAAAGGATACACACCGCCTGCGGATTTTCGGTCAAATAGTCATACGCCGCGTCAATGCGCTTTTTTAGCATTGCGCTCGGTTTTTCGCCGTTCACCGCACAGCCGAGCACCACGGCGGGGGAATTTTCGGGAATTTCGGCAGAGGCGGCAAACCCGCGCACCACAAGCACCGTAACGGTGATTGCCCAAAGGCAAATTGCTGTCAACAAAACCGCGCCGACACTAAGCAAAACCTTGCCGCCTGCGGATTTTCGGCAATTTTGCAAAAAGCCTTTGATTTTCGGAGAAAACACGGCGCAAAGCACAATCAAAATCCCAACCGCCATACCGAAAACCGACCCGCTGTTCAACACGAACGAAACAAGCGGCGTAAACAATATGAAAATCACCGCGCCGAGGAAAATCCCGCAAATTCTGCCTTTGGAAAGGCGCTTTTTTGCCTTTTCCATATTTTCCCCTCCCACAGATTATTTCAGCAATTTTTCCGCGTCCTCCAAACGAATGCGTTTGGAAATAATATAGGTTTTGCGGACCTGTTTGCCCTTGTCGGTCGAATAGGTGCCGCTTTCTTTCTGCTCGGTGGAGAAGATGCCGTAAGACGAAGTGACAACCGTGCCGTCGGGGAGCACCACATTGCCGCAGTAGCCCGTATCCGCATTGGCGGTAATGCACGGCGCGGTTTGGTTGTTCAAATAGGTATGGGCGATTTTTAAGCGATACTGCCCCTCGCGCCCGTTTTTCAGGTCGTCGTAAGTGCCGACCCACGCAATCCAGCCTTCGGAATACCAATGCATCGTCTTTTTTTCGTAATTTTTCGAGAGTTTCTGCGCGTCGCGTTCAATGGAACGGAAGGTGATGAACAACCGTCCGTCGGGGAGCCACTCCGCATGGTGGCGTTCGCCGTTGAGCGCGGCGGGCGCTTCGACGGGTTTTGACCAGGTTTTGCCCTCATCACGCGAAAAACTCAAAAGCGAATTGATTTTTTTCGTGTTGCTTCTGGTAATGAGCATCAACTCGTCGCCCGTGCCGCCGTCCGAACGCACGCACTCGACTTCGCACATGTTCGAGTTTTTCTCCATCCCGCGGTAGGCTTTGAAATACCGTTCGGGCTTTGACCAATGCATATTGCCCGCGTCGTCAAAGGTTAAAATCGTTTTATAATTGACAAACCGTCTGCCCGGCACACATTCGTGGAACAGCCCCATCCATTTGTCGACGAATTTGCCGTTTTCTTTGAGCTTGGTCAAAGAACTCATCGGCACAATCGGCGTGCAGGAAAAGTCTTTGCTCTCGTAGCCGTAAAACAATTCGTATTCGCTCCAAGTTTTGCCCTCGTCCGACGAAAGCGACACATTGAAGCCGCCCGGCGTGGGCACGCCCGGCCATTTCGGGTTGCCGCAAATTAAAATCAGTTTGTCTGCCCAGTCTCGTTCGGTAAATTCCAAGCGGTACACCGTCGGCGTTTCAAGCGAGGTTGCCCAACTTTTCGGCGGGTTTTCAATCGTATCGGGATAGGTTTTGCCGCCGTCGTGGCTGATGCGCGACAGCGTTCTGCCCTTGCCGTGCCCCTCGGGGAAAAAGGTCAGAATATCGCCGTTTTTAAGGAGCACCGAATCGGGGTGCCCTAAATACCCCTGCCCCTCGTCCACCGTGGACGGGGTGAACAGGTAGCGTAAGCCTTCGTCCAAATGCTCAGGCGGAACGCTTAAATCAATTTGCGGAATGGTATAGTTTTTGCCGGGGGTTTGATATTTGTTTTGAAACCACATAATGCCCTCCGTTCGTAACAAATATTATTTTTTTCAATATCGCACAAGATTGTCGCACAAACAATCAAAGAGCCGTACCCTGTGTTTTGCATCACCGTAGGTGTAGCCGATATTCTGTATGCCGAGGGGCGGGGGAAAACCCGCCCCTCGGCGTGTGTCATTTAGTCACAATCAGAGAACCGTCCCCTGATTGTCTATAAACCGTCCCCTGT
>JBJEPV010000102.1:0-1817 GCA_051881415.1 Candidatus Fimenecus sp. | reverse complement strand
CATCAAAATCCGCGGGCGGGCGAACACAGTTCGCCCCTACGGTTGGATAGACAAATCCCAATTTTCCTTGTCAAAAAGGACTGAAAAAATGGCAATTTTCCCCGCCGCGCCTGCGGTTGACAAAGCGCGGGAAAAATGGTAATATAATATGCAGTTAAAATTTTTTCGGCATCCATGCCGACCGACTGCCGTAAAACGGATTTTTGTTCCGTTTACGGTTTTTTTATGTAAAACCGCAGAATCTATATAAAAGGACGAAAATGCAATGAAACAAGATGTTTTAATTATCGGCGCGGGGCCGTCGGGGATTTTCACGGCGCTGGAAATGCTCAAAAACGGCTCGAAAAAATCCATCACGATTGTGGAAAAAGGCTTGCCTGTGGAAAAACGGAACTGCCCCAAATCCAAAACAGGGCATTGCGTCAACTGCAAGCCCGACTGCAACATTACCACCGGCTTTTCGGGCGCGGGCGCGTTCTCGGACGGGAAACTGTCGCTCTGCTATGAGGTTGGCGGCAATCTGCCCGATTTAATCGGCGCGGATTTTGCGCAGAAAATGATTGAATATACCGACCAAATCTATCTCGACTTCGGCGCAGACCCCCATGTGGAGGGCGTAGACCACCCCGAAGAGGTCAAGCGCATTCGCCTGCGCGCTATTCAGGCGGGCTTAAAATTGGTGGACTGCCCGATTCGTCACCTCGGCACGGAAATGGCACAGCAGTTGTACGGTAAAATCGAAAAATTTTTGCTCGACAACGGTGTGCAAATCCATTTTAAAACCGAATGCGTCGATTTGATTGTCGAGGACGGCGTGGCAAAGGGCGCGGTCTTAAAACCCTGCGGCACCGATGACGAGCGCACCGAATATGCCGACACCGTGGTGATTGCCACGGGGCGCAAGGGCGCGGATTGGCTCGAAGAAATGTGCAAAAAGCACGGCATCGAGCATCTGCCCGGCACGGTGGACATCGGCGTGCGCGTGGAAGTGCGCAACGAGGTTATGGACGAGGTCAATAAGGTTTTATATGAGTCCAAACTCATCGGCTACCCCGAGCCGTTCACCAATAAAGTGCGGACCTTCTGCCAAAATCCCGGCGGCTTTGTCAGCCAGGAAAATTATGACAACAACTCGTTGGCGGTGGTCAACGGCCACAGCTATAAAAACACAAAGAGCGACAACACCAACCTTGCCATTTTGTGCAGTCACAATTTCCGCGCGCCGTTTGACGAGCCGATTCCGTATGCGAAAAAGGTTGGCGAACTGGTCAATATGCTGGCGGACGGGCACATTTTGGTGCAGCGTTACGGCGATATTTTGGCGGGCAAACGCACTTGGCCGCAGGAGTTGGCGCGCAGCAATGTCCGCCCGACGCTCCCCGACGCGGTCGCAGGTGACCTCACAGCGGCAATGCCGTACCGCACTTTGATGAATATTATCAAATTCATTGAGGCGGTTGATAAAGTCGTCCCCGGGTTTGCGAGCGACGAAACGCTGTTATACGGGCCCGAAATCAAATTCTATTCCAACCGCGTGAAAATGGATGAGAAATTCAATACCAATATTAAGGGCTTGCATTGCCTCGGCGATTCCAGCGGCTGGACGCACGGCCTGATGATGTCGAGCGTCATGGGCGTCCTGATGGGCAGAGAACTCATTTAAATCTACAAACCATATATATCCTCCCTCTTAGAGGGAGGTGTCATTTTCGCTTGCGAAAATGACGGAGGGAGATTGTTGAAATTTTCACTTGCTTCCTGTAAGCGGGAGGTGTCATTTTCGCTTGCGAAAATGACGGAGGGAGATTGTTGAGATT
>JBJEPV010000101.1:0-1830 GCA_051881415.1 Candidatus Fimenecus sp. | reverse complement strand
CCTTCACCTCCGTTGGTTGTTACATTTTCATAGTTTTTGGTGCGTACATATGCCCGTGACTCCTCCGTGTTCAGCTCCTTGTAACCGAACAGCGGACGCATTTCATCAACACATACAATACCGTCCGCAATGAGCTTGTCAATGTTTGCCGCCGCGCTGAAAATATCCATGTGCTTGATGCCACTGCAATCGCCCTCGATATAACATCCGTCGATTATCTCTTGCGGCGTGAACTGCTTTGCGGTCATTTCCTCGCCTATTTCGTTTACCAGCGGAGAAATGCATATAGTCAGCATATAGTCCACCGCATCATTGATAGCCGAAACCTCACCCTTTATCAGCTGCGGCGGGTATTTGTATACCTGCGCTGCGCGGATAATAGCCTCGTCGACCAGCGCCTTTATGTCCGTTATCTCGTTTGCCGCTTTTTTACCGCTTTCGCCGCCTATCTCGGTGTATTTCATACCATTGAACATAGGCAACACAGCATTTTTGCGCTTGAAAAATGTTTGCATCTGCTCATTTTTCAGCTTTTCAAACCGCTGCTCGAAATCGGGTGCACCCGCCGCCATTGCAGGAATGTCCAGTATTGCCTTGCTGCCACCGCTCTTGATGTATTTCCCGTATGCCTCGGAAAACAGCTCGGCGTATCGCGTGTTTATCTCCATTAGCAGCGCCGTAAGGTCTTTATTTGAATATTTCAGATAAAATACATCGCTGCTGCGGAAATACTTCTGAAACGTGAATGTCCCGCGGGTTACACCACTGAAAATGCTTTCCGATATTGCATAATCTTCCTTTACGAAATTGTCCGCAATAATTTTCTGTTCCCCGAAAGGGACAATTAACACCTGCTGTTTTACCAGCAGCTTAAAAATAACTTCCTTCCAGAACTCCGTGGAGCTTTGGTTTTTGTTCGGCGCATAATTCAGATTGACCCATTCGCGCCCCTTGATAAATTCCCCGTGGTCGTATGTTTTCCATTCTACCTTTGAAATTATGGATGCTATTCTGTCCGCTACGGTGTATATTGCATATAGCGCAACGCGTGTCTGTATTTCCCCGTCCTGCCCGTATTCCTCGGAAGGCGCGGTAATATCAACTACTTTTTTTGTGCCGTTGCGGAAAATATTAAAAATATCCGCAATCCCCATTTTTATCACCTCGCTTTATGTATTTTGCCGCCTGTGGAATACCCGCGCGGCATTCCGTGATTATCCGCGCCGATGCAGCAGACCCCATGTGCACCGTATTCCACAGCCCGCGGCAAAATAAATATAAATAAATATAAATAAATATCAATAAATAACATCAAAACGCATTAAAAACACACGCCAACACGCATCCAACACACGCGCGTGTTAAATCCGACCTGCTCAACGCACACCGCGTGTTAAACTTTGAATATTTTATAGTTCTTACCTAATTCAACATCAATTATCCGCTGTATCATTTCATCAACAGTCAAACCGTCCACCGCATTATCGTGATAAATCTCAACCAATGCACGCAGCAGCCTGTCCGATCTTAGTAAACACAAATGATTCAATTCCAACGGCTTATTTTCAATATAACTGTTTATATTTTCAAAGCATATTTTGCAGATGTCTTTGTGTACCTCTGATTTATCATCGTTAAAATTCATTTCAACATAATAATCATGATTTTTTGGTACAACTCTTCCGCATCTATCGCATTTTACGCAATCCATTATGTATACCTCCAAATTAACTTGCCAGCCGTCAGAACGTGACGGCGATATTCAGCACAACCGCCGCCATATCCAACAATATCAATACCCCCATCCATTTTGTTGACCTCAACAATTTC
>JBJEPV010000100.1:0-10127 GCA_051881415.1 Candidatus Fimenecus sp. | reverse complement strand
GCCCCTACAACCGTAGGGAACGACCTTAGTGTCGTTCCGCCAGACGCCATAAAAATTTACGGGCGGGTGTGGAAACCCGCCCCTACAAACGGGTGCGCAATGCCCGTTCCGTTAATTACCCCTACAAATCCCCATTTCACGCATTAGACACATTTTGCGGCACAGTGCTCGGCACGGTAACGGTAGTGTCGGTACTTTGTTCCTCGGAAATTTCGGTCTGCTCGCCACCGGTACTGTTTTCGGGTGCAGCGTCGGTGGTGCGGTCTTCCGTTGCAGTCTCCTCGGGCGGCTTCGGTGCAATAACCACCGCCTGGCAGTGGAGCGCATTGTATGCGGCGCAAACCTCCGCTTTTTCATAGCGGAAATTTTTCGCCTGCAATGCATCGTTGAAATAATATCCGTCGTTGTCATAGCCCACGAGCAGTAAGCAATGCATCGGGCGAATCCAGGTAAAGGTTTCCGCTGTACCTGTTATGTACCAAGTTTTGCCGTTTTCGGCAGGCGCCATATTTTGCGTCGCCCAAATGAGCACGGGAATATCGTTGTCAATATAGGTTTTACAAAGCTCGTCTAAGGATTTGCCGTATACGGCGTGCACGGCAAACTTCTTTTGGTCAATACATTTGTTGACGCCGTTGACAATCACCGGTGCCCAACAGCCCCAGCCTTTTTCGCTGTACGGATTCCCCAAAAACACCTTGCGCGGGTCGTCGCCGAACAAATCTCCGTTTGCATCGCGGTAGGGTGTGACGCCCTTGTCAAGATACTTGTCAATAAACTGTTCGGGCGTAATCGAGATGCCGTAATACTGCATTGCCATCACCGCCGCGACGCTCTCACACCCTGTTGGGTATTTTTGGCGCTGGTCAATAAACGGCACATTTAACAGTTTTTTCGGCACAACGGGCGGTTTCGGCTTTTCGATTTTTGCAGGGAGCGCCGGCTCCTCACGCTCGACGGGCGCAGTCGTACCGACAGGCTTTTTCGGTGCTTTTGTGGTCGTTTCCGAAGTGGATTCGGGCACGGTTGTGGTTTCTTCCGTCGTGCTTTCCGAAGTGGATTGGGTAACCGTTTCGGTCGGAATTTCAGCGACGAGCGCCGCCTGATTTTGTTTTTGCCGCATAAAAACAACAGTTAAAACGGTGCAGATAACGACAACCGCCAAGCTGACCGCAATCGCAATCCGGCCTTTTTTCGGGATTTTATTTAATTTTTGCCGCAAGAATTCCATTGCTAAACTTCCTCAATTTTTCTGCGCTTACAGCGTGGCGCACAGCGCGTCACACAGTGCGTCGATTTCCGCCAAATTATTTTCCTTGACGGTCGAGCGCAGGTTGACGGTTTCCTCCAGCACGGTGATGTTCTGCATACCGTCCAAAATTTCGCGCATCAGCTTGCCGCTTTGCGGCGCCCACGAGCCGTTTTGCACAAGCGCGACCGTGCGGTTTTTGAGCATATGCGCCTTTAAGTCCAACAGCAAGGTTTCCATCGGCGTGAAAATGCCGTTGTTGTAGGTGGACGAGGCGAACACAATATGGCTGAAACGGAACGCCTCGGCAACGAGATAAGACGGGTGCGTCACGGCAACATCATACAGTTTGACTTTGACGCCTTTTTCTGCCAATTTTGCCGCTAAAATCTCCGCCGCGTTTTGCGTGCCGCCGTAAATGGAGCCGTATGCGATTAAAACACCCTGTTCCTCAGGGGCATAAGCGCCCCAAAGCTGATATTTTTCAATAAATTTCCCGAAATCCTTGCGCCAAACCGGGCCGTGCAAGGGGCAGAGCATTTTTATGTCCAAGCCTGCCGCTTTTTTGAGCAATGCTGTGGTCTGCGCGCCGTATTTGCCGACGATATTCGCGTAGTAGCGGCGTGCTTCTGCATATTCCGCTTCGCCGAAGTCGGCTTCGTCTGCAAACAGGCAACCGTCGGTTGCGCCGAAGGTACCGAACGCGTCGGCAGAAAACAAAATCCCACTCGTTGCCTCATATGCCACGGTGACCTCGGGCCAATGCACCATCGGCGCGGCATAAAAGGTCAAGGCGTGTTTCCCAAGTTCGAGTGTTTCGCCCTCTTTTTTCTGTTCGATTCTGTCCTGCAAATCCGTCTCAAAGAATTGTGCAATCAATCCCGCGGCTTTCGCACTGCAAATGATTTTGGTTTCCGGGTGCTTTTCACACAGCGCGCCCAAGGTGGCGCAATGGTCGGGCTCCATATGGTTGACCACCACATAATCGAGCGATTTGCCGCCGAGCAGATGCTCGACATTTTCAAAGAACAAATCGCCCACAGCCTTGTCCACGGTATCCACCACGGCGGTTTTTTCATCGTCTATAAAATAGGCGTTATAGGTCACACCGTTCGGAATGGGATACATATTTTCAAACAGAGAAAGTCTGCGGTCACTGCCGCCGACAGAATAGATATCCTCCGTAATTTTCCTGACACAATACATGGTTATTCCTCCGTTTTTTCATCGTTAAAAGGTATTGTAGCACAACCGGCAACAGAATGCTATATTATCTTGCCAAAAAAACACAAAAGCAGACAAAAAAATGAACGGGCCATCCTTGCCAATCAAGAACAGCCCGTTTTTTATACAGATGCGTTTACAGTTCGTTTTCCGGCGGCGTTTTTTCTTTATAGAAGCACCCCACCAGCCAATAATACAGCGGAATGGCCAAAAACAGTACCCAAGCCGTACTCCAAAGGTAAAAGAAAAATCCGCAAATTAAATACAGAAGCACAATGACTTCGGGAACAGGCATAGCGAGCAGTCTTGCCTTCTTTTTGCGCACGGTGAGCGCGCCTGCAAAATGGTAATAAATCGGAATCAGCAAAAACAAAAGCCATGCGGGGTGCCAAACATGCAAAGCAAAGCCGAGCACCACGAATACAAGCACCACAAATAGCGGGAAGGGAAATTTTAAAAGCTTTATGCCTTTTTTCTGCAATTCGGTTTTCGGCAGTTTTTTGGGCGCGGGCTCCTCTTGCGCCGATTCTGCATCGTTAGACGAGGCATCCCCTAAAATGTACTGGTCATTTTCGGTATTGACAAGTGCGTCGAGCGTTGTGCCGTACAGTTCGGCGAGCGCCATTAAATTATCCGTATCGGGCGAGGCTTCTGCGCGCTCCCATTTGGAAATGGCTTGGCGGCTGATGCCGAGTTTGGCGGCAAGCGCCTCTTGCGAATAGCCGTGGGATTTCCGAAGTTCTACCAAGCGGTTTGCGATTTCAATATTCAAACAAATCACCTCTTTTTGTATTACCTTGATTATACGAGATTTTCGGACGGTTTGCAAGGGAATTTCGGTTGCAAGTGTAAAAAATGCCGCAACCGCAGTTGTCAACACGCGGTTGCGGCGGCAATACCGGAATCCGTTCGGCTTAATAGCCCATTTCTTTGCAATTTTTTTGATGCTCTTCATATGTCGCCGCGAAACGCGAATCATACGGCGGCTCTGTCGAAATGACAAAATACAAATAATCGGTTTGGTCGGGGTTTAACGCCGCGTTTACCGAAGCCATACCGGGGTTGCAAATCGGCCCTGCGGGCAACCCCTTGCAACGGTAGGTATTATAATAGTATTTGTAATGGTCGATTTTGTCAGGGTAATACTCTTGAATGACACCCGTGCAGTATTTCTTGGTAACATCGCATTGCAACTGCATACCCGCCTTTAAGCGGTTGTAAAGCACCGAGGCAATCAGCGTGCGCTGTTCGGCGGTGTAGGCTTCTTTTTCGATAATCGACGCAACCGTCAAAACCTCGTGCCAAGAGTAGCCCATCGCCTTTGCCTTATCGCGCATTTCCTGCGTAAAGCGGGAAGCGGCGGTTGCGACCATTTTGTCAAGCACCGTTTTGGGGTCTGTACCCTTTTTAAATTCATAGGTTGCGGGGAACAAATAGCCCTCTAACGGGAAACAGACATTTTCCGCCTTTTGCACATCGGCAAGCAGTGCGTTCTGTGACAGGTCATAGTTTTGCGCCGCTTCGACGAATGCGGCACTCGTGCAAATGCCTTTTTCCTCCAACAGCCACGAAAGCCGCAGAAGCGTATAGCCCTCGGGCACGGTTACGGTAATCAAATCGGATTTTGCCACAGGCTCGGTTGTAGGCGCGTTTGTGCCGTCGGCATATACCCCGCCCGCAGGGCGCGTGGTGCCGCCGTATACAGCGCTGTCGGTTTCCTCTTCAGCGGTGTTGCCGCCGCACGCGGCAAGAGAAAACAGCATCACCAAAAGTAAGCCTGCCGCTATCAGTCGTTGCTTCATCGGTTTCTCCTATATCAAAATGCATATCCTGTTTCGTACGGGTGTAATCATACCATATTTCGACGGGATTTGCAAGGTAGGGTAACAGTAATCATTCGGAACAGCAAAACGCCCGTGCATTGTGTAAAACTTTGCACGGGCGTTAGATTTTCCGAGATACGGCACAGCCGCCTTTTTGCATTACGCCTGTGCCTGCGCCTGTTGTGCGGCACGCAGGGCTTTGACAAGCTGGTCGGGGCAAGAGGTCGGGCGCATCCCGCACCGAATACCCTCAAACGCTTTTGCGACCTCATCGACGGTCTTGCCGACCACGATGGCGGAAATCCCCTGCAAGTTGCCGTTACAGCCGCCGTAAAAGCGCACGGATTTTATCACATCTCCGTCCAATTCCACATCAATTTGTTGGGAGCAAGTCCCGCGGGTTCTATAAGAATACATTTTTAACGCTCCTTTATCCTATGCCCGTAAAAAGGGGACTGTCCCCTTTTTACGGTTTGTTTACTCGCACAACCTATCAGCAAGCGATGACAGGTCTGCCATGGTCATTTTTTCGGCGCGAATGTCTTTTGGCAAGCCGATGGTTTCCAACGCTTCTGCCACCTGTTCTTTCGGAAGTCCTAACCCTGCCGAAATGCCGTTTTGCGCGGTTTTGCGGCGCTGGGCAAACGCGGCTTTCACCATTTTGAAAAAGAACTTTTCGTCTTTTACCGAAAATTCGGGTTGTTCACGCACCGCAAGGCGCATCACGGCGCTGTCCACATTCGGGCTTGGAACAAAGCAATTTCTGCCCACCGAAAACAACTTCTCGGCTTCGGCGTAATACTGCACGGCAACCGTCACCGCACCCGCCTCGCGTGTGCCGACGGCGGCGCAAAGGCGTTCTGCCGCCTCTTTTTGCACCATCACAACGATTTGCGACAGCGGCAGGCGTTCCTCCAACAGCCGCATAATCACAGGCGAAGTGATATAATACGGCAAATTCGCGCAAACCGACACGCGCTTGCAATCGGCAAATTTTTCCTGCAAGAGACTTGCCAAATCGAGTTTCAGCACATCGCCGTTGACCACTTCAATATTGTCAAATTCGCCGAGCGTTTCCGAAAGGACGGGCAACAGCCGTTTGTCGAGTTCTACGGCAACGACCTTTTTGGCGCGAAGCCCCAACTGCGCGGTCAAAACGCCGATGCCCGGCCCGATTTCGAGCACGCCGTCCTCGGGCGAGAGTACGGCCGCCTCTGCCATACGCGGGCAGACGGTGCTGTCAATCAAAAAGTTTTGCCCAAGCGCTTTGGAAAAGGAAAATCCGTGGCGCGACAGCACCGCGCGGATGGTGTTTAAGTCCGATAAATTATACTTCATCTTTCAGTTTCCCGAGAATTTCCATGCCCTCGACGATGCGTTCGTCGGCGGGTGTGGTGAAGTTCATACGAATGCAGTTGGTGGTTTCCTCGGGCTCGACGGTGAACGCACTGCCCGGCACAACCGCAACTTTATGTTGGACCGCCTTGTTGCAGAAGTCCATCATATTGACGCGCGCGGGCAGTTCGCACCAAACGAACATACCGCCCTCGGGGCGCACATACTGCACGAAATCGCCCAATTTCTCATCAATCAAATCGCACATCAAATTGAGCTTGCGGCGGTAAATCGCACGGATTTTGTCGATATGCGCCTCAAAATCGGTGGTTTTCATCCATTCGTCCACCAGCATTTGGTTGAACACAGGCGTGTGGACATCCTGCCCCTGCTTGCAAACGGTCATTTTCGCCACAATCGGGGCGGGCGCAACCGTGAATGCCACGCGCACGCCGGGCGCAAACACTTTTGAGAACGAACCGGCATAGATAACAATGCCGTCCTCATCAAAACTCTTAATCGGCGGGATATGCTCCCCTGCCACACGCAAATCGCCGTAGGGGTTGTCCTCCAAAATCAAAACGCCGTACTGCTTCGCAAGTTCGTACAGCCGTTTGCGCTTTGCAAGCGACATTGTCGCGCCCGAGGGATTTTGGAAGTTCGGAATGGTATAAATGAAACGGACATTTTTGTTCTCTTTGAGTTTTTGCTCCAAAATTTCCATATTCATACCGTCCGCCTCAACCGGCACGCCGCGCAACGACACGCCGTAAGAACGGAAGCAGTTTAACGAGCCGATAAACGACGGCGTTTCGCAAATGATGATATCGCCGAAGTTGCACAGGGATTTGGTCGCCAAATCCATGACCTGCGTTGCCCCCGAGGTGATAATCAGGCTGTCAAAGTCGCGCCCGATGTTGTGTTTTTCTTTCATGTACGCCGAAACGCGCTCGCGCAAAGGCGCATAGCCTTCCGTCACGCCGTATTGCAGGGCGGTAATCGGGTTTTCTTTTAAAATCCGCGCAGAGATTTCGCGTACCTCGTCCACGGGGAACGCCGCCGTGTCGGGGTTACCCGCCGCAAAGGGAATAATTGCGGGGTCTGCCGTGGCCTTTAAAATTTCACGAATGGCGGACGGCTGTAACGCCGATACACGGTTGGAAAATGTATATTCCATCAAAAGGACTCCTTTTTGCCTTAAATTTTCTTTTTATTGTAGCACACTTCCCCCGTCTTCGCAAGCCTTGCGCCTATTGCTTTTTGCGCGGTTTCGGGGTATGATGTGCTTTGAGGTGTTTTTATGGTTGGATTTTGCTGTCCGGTTTGCGGTGCGGCGCTCAAAAATACAGAAAAAACGTGTATTTGCCCGAACGGGCACAATTTTGATAAAGCGAAAACCGGCTATGTGCATTTGCTGACGCATTTTTCGGGGCACAAAACCCACGGCGACAACAAGGATATGGTGCGTGCCCGCCGCGCATTTTTAGAAACAGGTGCGTATGCGCCGCTGAAAAATGCCATCGCCGAAACGACAAAAAAATACGCCGTCACAAACGGCACGGCGCTCGACAGCGGTTGCGGCGAGGGATATTACACCGCCGCGATTGCCGACGCACTCGGCGGCAAAATGCAGGTGCTGGGGTTCGATATTTCCAAAGAGGCGGTCAATTTTGCCGCCAAGCGCTGTCATGCGGCACAATTCGCCGTGGCAAGCGCGTTTCGTATCCCCCTGGCGGACGAAAGCGTGGATTTGCTGTTTGAGATTTTTTCGCCGTACAGTGAAACGGAGTTTTTGCGCGTATTAAAATCGGGCGGGTATCTTTTGGAAGTCATTCCCGGGGCGCGGCATTTGTATGACTTAAAAACGGCGATATATGACAAGCCTTACAAAAACGAGGTAGCCGCATTTACCCGTGCGGGATATACCCTTTCGGAAAGTGTGCATCTGCAAAACGAAATTACCCTGCACTCTGCCGACGACATACAAAATCTGTTTTTGATGACGCCGTATTATTACAAAACGGGCAAAGCAGAGCAGGCAAGACTGCGTGACTTACACACCTTAACCACCGAAACGGAATTTTATATTTTGGTGTATCGAAAGAAGTAACAGAAAGCACAATGCGCGCCCGAGGTTTAGGGCGCGCATTTTTTGCTTATTTACTGTATACGGTGTTTTCGTCAATCGGGATTTCGCCGTTTTCCGCTTCATACGCTTTTACACAGGTCTGTGCCAAATACTCTAATTGCGCGTTTAAAGAGCGCTTGTTTTGCTTCGCCACAAATGTAATTTTATAGAGCAGTTCGGGCGTGAAACGAATGCCCGTTTGAATTCTGTCGGTCGCCATATAAACACCTCAATACTATTTTGATAACATTATACAAACAAATTTCTTATATCCTACAAAAAGTCAGAAATAAGATTTATCCGAGAAGTTGCTGCTTGTACGAATTTGATAGTTTTACATATTTATACTGAACCTCTACGAGACCTGCCCACTCCATAATTGCACAAATTACGGAAGTCGGAGAAAGAACAGACTCCCCTTGCTTTTTGCCCTCATAGTTTTTGCCGATAGCACCGGTTACTGTATCATAGCCTGCACTTCCGTACCCCAGCTTATCATCTTTCCCTCTGCCTCCGCCTTCTACGGCTGTTCCACCGTTTTCCAATAAAAGATCTATCACACAATCAAACACGGTAAAATCATATATCTTCGAGGAAAGTCCTGTTGTCGAACGAAAACTTTGATTATGATTGCAAATTTCAAATATATGTTCCTTCCCGCGCAACGTAGTGCATACTGCTGTGCCCCCGCATTGCAAAAGTTTACTGCGAATGATATTGGACGCTTTAAGATTGTTGGAGATTTCAGTCAAATGAAACACCTCTTCTAATAATATTTCAATAATTTTGCAAATGATTTAAGCAAACCAATAACGAAACCTGTAAAAAACCACATATAATGTCTCTCCGCTTCGTTTTTTATCAAATATATGATAGCAACTTTCAAGAGAAAACACCAATGCAAAGCTTAAGATATGTCCTTCTATTTGGACTTTGTCAATTCTCCGAGCGCAGTTTCTTTTTGAACATTTACCCGATTTCCCGATACATTTGCCCCGCGGACTCTTTGGTGGCGTACTCGGTCACTTCGAGCACCTCGTATTTTTTCGTGCTCGCGCCGAAGGTCAATTCGATAATATCGCCGACCTTAACATCATAGGACGCGCGTGCAACCTTGCCGTTAACCGCGGCGTGCTTGGCGTCGCAAATCTCATTTGCCACCGTGCGGCGCTTGACAATGCGGGAGACCTTTAAATATTTATCCAATCGCATAAAAATACTCCTAAAAAAGAAAGGCAGAGGGAACAAAACCCCTCTGCCGAAATCTTTGAAAAATGCTTATTTCACAGCGTCTTTCAGTGCTTTGCCTGCTTTGAAAGCGGGAACCTTGGAAGCAGCGATGGTCATTGCTTCGCCGGTCTTGGGGTTGCGGCCCTGTTTTGCGGCACGCTCACGAACTTCAAAGGTGCCGAAGCCGATAAGCTGGACTTTTTCGCCTTTTTTGAGTTCTGCGGTCATTGCATCAAAAACGGCTGCGACGGCTGCGTCTGCGTCTTTCTTGGAAAGGCCTGCTTTCTCTGCGACTGCTGCGATGAGTTCTGTCTTATTCATTTTGTTTTCCTCCGTTTTTTTGATATATCTCTAAACGGCGAACCGTTAAGATTCTTGCTTTTCTGCCGCTTTGACCTCGTCCCACAGTCGGTCAAGGGTTTCCAACGGGGTATTTTCCATATCAATACCACGGTTCTTTGCAAGCGCTTCCACCTTTATAAAACGGGCCTGGAACTTGTCCGTCGCGGCGGTGAGGGCTTCCTCGGCGTCGATACGCAATTTGCGCGCCGCATTGACTGCGGCAAACAGCAAATCCCCGAGTTCCTCAAAGGTATTGTCGCGGTCATCTGCCGAAACCGCCTGTAACAGTTCTGCGGTTTCTTCGGGAATTTTTTGCAGTGCGCCGTCGGGCGAGTCCCAATCAAAGCCGACCTTTGCCGCCTGACTTTGGATTTTGTCCGCGCGCATGAGCGCGGGGAGCTCCCGCGGGACGGACTGCATTTTATCTGCCGTGGTTTTGCGCTGTTTTTTGGCGGATTTAATCTTGTCCCAATTCACAAGGACATCGTCTGCGGATTGCACCTGCACATCGCCGAACACGTGCGGGTGGCGTTCAATCAGTTTTTTGCAAACGCCGTCGGCGACATCGGAAAAATCAAACACTTGTTTTTCCGCTTCCATTTGCGCGTGGAACACAACCTGCATGAGCACGTCGCCCAATTCCTCGCACAGCAGATGACTGTCCGCTTTGTTGATGGCTTCAATGACCTCGTAGGTTTCCTCAATGAAATTTTTCCGAATACTTTCGTGCGTTTGCTCCCGGTCCCACGGGCAACCGTTTTCCGACCGCAGGATGCGCATAATCTCCACAAGGTCT
>JBJEPV010000099.1:0-10237 GCA_051881415.1 Candidatus Fimenecus sp. | reverse complement strand
TCTTTCCGACAAAATGCAGGCACAAGCCCAAATGCTGATACAATCGGCAGAACAGGACACCCCCGTCGAAACCGCCGCACAGCTTGAAACCTTTTTACACGATTACGAGCACTATGCCGTACGGCTCGGCGCGTATGTCAACCACGGGGAACTCGACGACGCCGAGCTTTTGGTACGCGGACTCTCGGACAAACTGCAAAACGGCAACACCGAAGAATTCACCGAAGATTTATATGAAATTCAATATCAATTTGCGCACCTGTCGGGGTCGGAATCGCCGAAAATGCAAAATGTATTTTAAAAACCGCCTTGGGAGCAGATACTCCCAAGGCGGTTTGCGTTTTCAGAAAAAATTCTGCTTATTCTTTTTCAAATTCGGCTTTGGCAAGATAGGCGGCGCCGAGCATACCGGCTTGATTCTTCATTGCCGCTTTTTTGATTTGCACCTCATGACAGCTGTGCATGGGGCGCGCATGGATACGGCGCTCGATTTCGCTGATAATATAATCTTCGTTCATAATGCCGCCGCCGAGGATAATGCAAGGCGGATTGAAAATAAATATCAAGGTGATAAGCCCGCCGATGATTTCTTCAATCCAATTATCAATGACGGCGCGAATGGCGACATTGCTGAAATTCTCCGGTGCAAAAATCTCGCGGCCGGTGAGCACTTTTCCGGTTTCTTCGCGTACGGCGTTTACGAGCGCACGGGTAGAAGCATACATTTCGTAGCACCCGTTATTGCCGCAGGTGCATTTTTTGCCGCCCGTATGCGTAACAATATGCCCGAATTCCCCCGCCGAAAAATATTCGCCGGTATAGATTTTGTTATTGAGCCACAAAGCCCCGCCGACGCCCGTACCGTAAGTCAGGCACAAAAAGTCGCGGTAACCTCTGCCTGCCCCGAAAAAGGCTTCCGCAGTCGCGGCGGCGTTGACATCGTTTTCCACCTTGACGGGAAGATTGTACTTTTTCTGAATGGTTTTTTTAATTTCAATGCCTGTATAATTCGGAATATTCTCACTTGCAAAAATAATTTTGCCGAGTTCACTGTTGACCTGCCCCGCGGTGCTGATGCCGACGCAATCCACACGGTCGGCAAATTCGCCGACAAAGGTCATAATTTTGTTCATCAAATGCGGCCCGCCTAAACTCGCTTCGGTGGGGACTTCAAAAGACGCCTCAATGGCGAAGTCTTCATTAACAACGCCGTATTTAATGGCTGTTCCGCCAATGTCAATGGCTAAAATTCTCATCGTCCGTCCTCCTTATTTTTGTCGCTTTTCCGCAAGCGCGCATAGTTTTTTCAGTCGGTAATTGACGCCCGAACGCGACATCGGCGGTTGCATTTCCTCGCCGATTTGCTGTAAGGAATAGTCGGGATTTTGTATGCGCAGTTCTGCAATTTTCCGATATTCTTCGGGCAAGTCCGAAAAGATTGCGGTTTTTTGCAGTTGTTCAATCCGTTCAATCTGCTGTACCGCCGCATTCACGGTTTTATTGAGGTTGGCGCTTTCAAAATTCAAACGGCGGTTTACATTGTTGCGAATATCTTTATACACAATCACATCAATAAATTCCATCACAAAACGTGACGCGCCCATAATGCCCAACAGATTTTGAATTTCCTCGGTTTTCTTGAAATACAGGACATAAAGCCCGCCGCGGCGCACCGATTTCGGCGAAAAGTCGTTATTTTCGAGGAATTTCTGCAAATCCTGACTTAAATTGTAATGCGGCACAACAAATTCCAAGTGATAATTTTTTTCAGGCGAATTGATGGTGCCGCACGCGAGAAATGCGCCGCGCAAAAACGCGCCGACACAGCAATCCTCCGAAATATTCGCCCAGTTGAGCCGTCGCACGCGCTCCGTACCGTTACAACCGAACGCGGTTAAAATTCGCAGACGCTCCTGTTCCGTCTCCACCGAAACCTTATATTTTTTCGCGGAGGGCTTTTGCAGTTCCAGCGGATGCAGACAAAGGCGTTCGGCAAGATACGCGTATTTTTCGGCAACGGCTTTATTTTCGGTGGAAATGGAAAGCTCTTTGCCCGAAAAGGCGCGCCCGAACAGCATAAGACCGTAGCTTTCCGCCAAAAGGCAACACGTGTTTTCGGGTTCAATATGTAATAATTCCTCTTTTAATTCGGAAGAAAATGACATAATCTGTTACCTGTTCATATCGCGGTGGAAAACACTGCTGTACGCGCCGTTTTCCAGCAAATGCTTGTTAATCAACTCGGCAAACACCACCGAACGGTGCTTGCCGCCCGTGCAACCGACAGCAATGGTCAGTTGGCTTTTGCCCTCACTGCGGTACAGCGGCAAAAGGTAATCGAGCAAATCCAAAAGTTTTACCTTTAAGCCTTGTGCTTGGTCAAACTTCATCACAAATTTGCGCACTTCTTCATCGAGTCCCGTATGGCTTTTGAGTTCCGGCACATAAAACGGATTCGGCAGACACCGCACATCAAACACCAAATCCGCCTCTTTCGGCGCGCCGTATTTAAAGCCGAAGGAGATGCAATACACCTTCATCGCCTTTGTCGCGTCGTCCAAAAACAAATTTGCCACGCGTTCTTTAAACTGCGAGCTTTTCACCTGAGAAGTGTCAATGATATAATCCGCGCGCTGGCGTGCGGGCAACAAAATTTCGCGTTCCTTATTGATAGCTTCGGCAATCGAAGGCGAGTCAAACATATCGGCAAGCGGATGCTTGCGGCGCGTCTCCTGATAGCGGCGCATAATGACATCATTGTCCGCATCAATAAAGAGAATTTTATATTTGACATTCATATTTTCCAAATCGCTCAGCACATTAAACAGCGAAGAAAACGATGCGCCGAGACGAATATCCGCCACCACGGCAACGCGGTCGCGTTTTTCTTTGGATTTCAAAATCAACTCCGTAAAGGTCGGGATAAGCTCAGGCGGCATATTGTCCACACAAAAATAGCCGATGTCCTCCAACGCGTCCACCGCGGCGGATTTGCCTGCACCCGAAAGCCCTGTTACAATGACCAATTCCATTCTTGTTACACTTCCCCGATAAATTCCACTTCTGTTTGCAGTTGCACGCCTTTTTCGCGTAAAACGGTTTCCTGAATATGGTGAATCAGCGCCAAAATATCATTTGTCGTTGCGCCGCCCTTGTTTATAACAAAACCCGCGTGCTTTTCGCTTACCTGCGCGCCGCCGATAGAATAGCCTTTGAGACCGCATTCCTCAATCAGCGCACCCGCAAAATACCCCTCGGGCCGCTTAAAGGTACTGCCGGCGCTCGGGTATTCCAGCGGCTGTTTTGCCGCACGGCGTGCCATTTTGTCGTCCATAGCGGCTTTAATCTGTGCAGGGTCGCCGGGGGTTAACTGCAAATACAGCGCGGTAATACAATACTGTTTTCCCGAATACACGCTTCTGCGGTAGCTGAGCTGTAAGTCTTCCCCCGCAAAACTGCCGACCGTGCCGTCGGGCGCGATGTGGGTACATCTTATTAAAACATCTTTCATTTCGCCGCCGTAAGCGCCCGCGTTCATATACGCCGCGCCGCCCGCAGAACCGGGAATTCCGTAGGCAAACTCCAATCCCGAAAGTCCTTGCTTATACGCAAAATTGCAAAGCGCCGTCAGCGGCGCACCCGCCGCACAGCAGATTTTGCCGTCCCCGAGATAGGTAATTTCGGACAGCGGCATCGAAAGGCGCAAAACCGCCCCACGCACGCCTTTGTCGGACACCAACAGATTACTGCCGTTTCCGATGACAAAATATGGCACATCGCTTTCCCGGCACGCTGAAATCAACGCGGATAACGCCTCGACGCTGTTGGGTAACAGCAGAATATCGGCATTGCCGCCCGTTTGAAAGCTGGTTACCTTAGAAAGCGGAAAATCCCTGTAATATTCGGTCCCAAAGCGGTCTGCAACCGCCGTAATTTTCTCGAACAAACGAAAATCCTCCGATGCTTATTCGTCTAACAGCGCCGCGCCGATAACGCCTGCGTCGTTCCCCAAAACGGCGGAGCAAATCTGTGTTTGTTTGCCGCAATGAATGCTGTACCGTTCCTTTTCCACATACGTACGAAGGGGGGCAAGCAACGGCTCGCCCTCACAGCCGATACCGCCGCCGATGCAAAGCACATCGGGCTGAAAAACATTGACCACATTGGTCACGCCCGCCGCAAGATACAGAATGTAAGTGTCGACCACTTGTTTTGCGGCAGTGTCGCCTTTGCGCATCGCGTCAAATGCAGTTCTGCCGTTGACCTTGGAAATATCGCCGTCTACGACCTCCCACATTAAGGACGCCTTGTTTTCCTCCATAGCCGCTTTGGTTTGGCGCACCAACGCCGTAGCGGAAGAATACGCTTCCCAACAGCCCTTTCTGCCGCAGGTACACGGTTCGCCGTCCACCACAATCACGCTGTGCCCCATTTCGCCCGCGGCATCGTTACAGCCGTTGACGATTTTGCCGTTGACAATAATCCCACTGCCGACACCTGTGCCGAGGGTAATGGCAACAAAGTTTTCCACATTGCCGCCCGCGCCCGCAACCGCTTCGCCGAGTGCGGCACAGTTCGCATCGTTTTCAATATAAATCGGTTTATCAAAATATTTTAAGAGAATATCGCGCGCGGGCACTTTATCAAATCTCAAATTGTTGGCATATTCGATAATGCCCATACGCTTATTGACAGAACCGGGCGTGCCGATACCGATAGACTTAACCTCATCTAAGGTAATCCCCGCCGTTTTGACCGCTTCGTTTACGCAAGCGGCAATATCCGCCAAAATCTCCCCCGCCGGACGCGGGCAAGCGGTTTTTCGCTTTGCCTTTGCCACGATTTTGTAAAATTCATCTACAACACCTGCGACGATATTCGTACCGCCTAAATCCACACCGATTCTATACATATGCATTTCCTCCGTTTGTAAGTACTTAATAATTTTGCCAAATTTCCAATTCTTCCTCTGCGGCTTCCTCGCCCTCGTCCATACCGAGTTGATGCAGCAGTTCGCGTGCGGCATTGTAGCCCATTTTTTTCTGGCGGTTGTTCATTGCCGCAACCTCAATGATAATCGCCAAATTCCGCCCGGGTTTAACGGGCACAACCGTCATCGGCACTTTCACGCCCATAATGCTGATATAATCGTTATCGAGCCCCATACGGTCATACACCTTATTGGAATCCCACGGTTCTAACTGCACGACCATATTGATTTTCTCGGTCAGTTTCACAGCGCCCATACCGAAAATACGGCGCGCGTTGATAATACCGATGCCGCGCAGTTCGATAAAGTGGCGAATATTATCGGGCGCAGAGCCGACAAGCGTTTTGTTGGATACCCTGCGAATTTCCACAGCGTCGTCTGCAATCAAACGGTGGCCGCGCTTGATAAGCTCCACCGCCGTTTCGCTTTTCCCGACGCCGCTGTCACCGACAATCAGCACGCCCTCGCCGTAAACCTCCACCAAAACACCGTGGCGGGTAATGCGTTCGGCAAGCTCGGTATTCAAAAAGTAGATAAGCGCCGACATACAGCCCGAGGTAGACTCCTCCGTACGAAGCAGGGGGACTTTGTATTTTTCCACCAACGAACGCAAAATCTCGGGGCATTCTAAGTTACGGGTAATCAAAATCAACGGGGGTTTGCGGCAGGTCAGCCGTTCCAATCCCTGTGCCTGCTGTTCGGCGCTTAATGTTTTTAAAAACTCCAACTCCGAAAGCCCTAAAATCTGCACACGCGCGGGGTCAAAATAGTCGTCACGCCCTGCAAGCAGGAGCCCCGGGCGGTTGACATCCTGCGATGTGACAGACAATTCGGAGGCGTCGAGAGGCATATACAGCACTTCAAACGAAAATTCCTTTAATATTTTTGCCAAGGATACCGAATAGTCGGAAGCCATTGCGGTTCCCTCCTCTTTTTATATTCTCTTGTATTATAATCGAAAACCGTTCACTTTCCAATAGGTTTTCGGAAATTTCTTTGGATTTTCCGCAGGATTTTTTTGTATATATGCAAAATATCGGCTTTCGTATAAGCGAACGCGAAATTGCCATACTACTACGGGTGAAGAAAATGGTCACAGTTGTGTTCCCCGGTGCGGAAAACAAAGCGTGTGCCAAAGCCGTTTGTGCGATTTTGGAACGCTTCGGCGGTGCGATTTTTGCCGATGAAACGGAAATCTCGGATTTTGCGCCGGTTGCATCGGTATTTTTTGTCTACAACGGAGAAGGCATAAAATCCGTTCCGCAGAAGGAATCCATTTTATTGATTACCGGAAAAGACAGCAAAAAGGCACAAGCGGATTGTGCCCCATTTACCTGTCGAATTTTGGATACGGATACGGTTTCAAAAACAGACCCGCACAGCATAACCGTAGGCATGGGCAAGGACAGTCAAATCAGCGTTTCCAGCGCGACGCGCACGCATTTGCAAATCTGCATACAGAAGCCGTTAAAGACGCTTTCGGGGAAAGAAGTGTTGCCGTGTGAATTCTCGGTTACCTACGCCGAACACCAAGACATAAAAACCGTTTTATTCGCGTTTGCGGTTTTGTTGCTCTGTGACAAAGCAGACACCGAAAAGCTGACCATACAAATTTCCGTGTAACGTGAAAAACCGCCGTGCCCAAACACAGCGGTTTTGTTTTACATTTTTACCGGTTAATAGCCGCGCATACCCTCTAAGGACTCGTCGTCTTCAATCCACTTTTGCACATGGATAATTCTGTAATCGTCCTTATTATCGCGGATAATCACATGCTGTATGCCCGCATTGATAATCAGGCGTTTGCACATGGAACAGCTGCTTGCATTCTCAACATAATCGCCCGTGTCGCATTCTATGCCGACCAAATACAGCGTACTGCCGAGCATTTTGTCGCGGGAGGTGCTGATAATCGCATTTGCCTCGGCATGGACACTGCGGCAAAGTTCATAGCGTTCCCCGCGCGGTACCTTGAGTTTTTGGCGCACGCAGTAGTTTAAATCCGAGCAGTTTTTTCGGCCGCGGGGCGCGCCGGTGTAGCCGGTGGAAATTACCTCGTCATTTTGCACCAAAACCGCGCCGAAATGCCGCCGCAGGCAGGTGCTTCTTTGCGAAACCATTTCCGCCAAATCCAAATAGTAGTTAATTTTGTCGCGTCGTTCCATATGCACACTCCCAAAATCCGTTTTATGCTTTTTGCGCCGAGGGCGCTTGCCACCAAGTAATTTTGCCGCTTTCGCGGGTTTTCGGCACATCAATAAGCCGCTGATTTTCACTGCCGCGGAATTGCAGGGAAATATTGCGTTTTTCCTCAACAAATTCGCCGTCCACGAGCACATCGACAAGGGAAAGCATTTCGTCTGTGACTTGGCAACGGGCGCGGCTTTCGCCTGTTAATTCCTCATAGGTATAGCCGGAAAACGCCCAAACCGTTTTTTGCGGCAATTCACGGCGCACACGGCGCAAGAGTTTGACAAGTTCCGCCTGATTTTGCGGCTCAAAGGGCTCGCCGCCGAGCAAGGTCAGCCCGTCAATAAAATCGGGGCGCAAGGCTTCCAAAATTTCGTTTTCCGTGTCGGCGGTGTAGTCCTGCCCGTACTGAAAATCCCAAGTTTCGGGCTGAAAACAGCCTTTGCAATGGTGCGTACAGCCCGAAACGAACAAGACGACGCGCACACCGATGCCATTGGCAATATCCCGTTTTTTGATAGCCCCGTATCGCATTACAGATGCAACACTCTTTCTTTAATTTCCTGCGTTCTGCCCTGATTCCAGAACTGCGAACCGATATAGCCGCAGGTACGGCGCGCAACATTCATTTTATCTTGGTCGCGGTTGTGGCAGTTGGGGCACTCCCAAACGAGCTTCCCGTCCTCTTCGGCAATTTGAATTTCACCGTCATAGCCGCAGACTTGGCAATAGTCGCTCTTGGTGTTGAGTTCGGCATACATAATATTATCGTAAATAAACTTGATAACTTCCAACACCGCCGGAATATTTTGCTGCATATTCGGCACTTCGACATAGGAAATCGCGCCGCCGGGCGAAAGGGCTTGGAATTTGGATTCCAATGCCAATTTCTCAAACGCGTCAATCGGCTCGGTCACATGGACATGGTAGGAGTTTGTGATATAGTTTTTATCCGTTACGCCCTCGATAACGCCGAAGCGTTTTTGCAGGCTCTTTGCGAATTTATAGGTGGTGGATTCCAGCGGTGTGCCGTAGAGAGAATAGTGGATATTCTCGGCATTTCTCCACTTCAAGCAAGCGTCATTGAGCGCCTGCATCACGCGAAGACCAAACGCCTCGCCTTCGGGCTCGGTGAGCTTCTTGCCGGTGACTTCATAGACACATTCCCAAAGCCCCGCATACCCGAGCGACAGCGTAGAATAGCCGCCGTGGAGTAGTTTGTCAATCGTTTCGCCTTTTTTCAGGCGCGCAAGTGCGCCGTACTGCCACAAAATCGGGGCGGCATCGGACAGCGTGCCTTCCAGCCGTTCGTGGCGGCATTGGAGTGCTCTGTGGCAAAGCTCCAAACGCTCGTTTAAGACTTCCCAGAATTTCTTTTCGTCGCGTGTTTCACGGCACGCGGTGCAGGCAACATCCACCAAATTGATGGTAACAACGCCCTGATTGAAACGGCCGTAATATTTCGCTTTGCCGTTTTCATCGACATACGGCGTTAAGAAACTGCGGCATCCCATACAGGTATAGCAGTTGCCGTTGCCGTTATCGTCCACTTTGAGTTGCAACATAATTTTTTCGGAAATGTAGTCGGGCACCATACGCTTTGCGGTGCATTTTGCCGCAAGCTCGGTCAAATACCAATACTCGGAGTCCTCGTGAATATTGTCCTCTTCCAAAACATAAATCAGTTTCGGGAATGCGGGCGTTACCCACACGCCGACTTCATTTTTTGTACCGATAATGCGCTGGCGCAAGACTTCTTCGATAATAATGGCAAGGTCTTTCTTTTCCTGCTCGTTTTTCGCCTCGTTCAAGTACATAAACACCGTGACAAACGGCGCTTGCCCGTTGGTGGTGAGGAGTGTGACGACCTGATACTGAATGGTCTGCACGCCGCGTTTGATTTCTTCACGGACGCGTTTTTCCACCAATTTATCGACCTGTTCGGGTGTAGCTTCAATGCCGAAATTCTGCATTTCGTCCGTTAATTCGCGGCGGATTTTTTCACGCGAAATCTGCACGAACGGCGCCAAATGCGTTAAGGAAATGGACTGCCCGCCGTACTGATTGGACGCAACCTGTGCGATAATCTGCGTAGCGATATTGCAAGCCGTAGAGAACGAATGGGGCTTTTCAATCATGGTATCGGAAATGACCGTGCCGTTTTGGAGCATATCTTCCAAATTGACCAAATCGCAGTTGTGCATATGCTGTGCGAAGTAGTCGGCATCGTGGAAGTGGATAATCCCCTCTTCGTGCGCTTTGACAATCTCCTCGGGCAACAAAATACGCTTGGTCAAGTCTTTGCTGACCTCGCCCGCCATATAGTCACGCTGAACGGAGTTGACCGTCGGGTTTTTATTGGAGTTTTCCTGTTTGACTTCCTCATTGTTGCACTCAATCAGCGACAGAATTTGATTGTCGGTGGTGTTGGCAACACGCGCCAGGTTACGCGTAAAGCGATAACGAATATACCGCTTTGCCGTTTCGGGCGCACCCTGCAAAATGATGTGGGTTTCGACAAGTTCTTGAATTTCTTCCACGGTTAAGGCTCTGCCGATTTCGTTGATATAGTCTTCAATCACCAACGATATGTAATCAATTTGGCGGTCGGTCAGTTCTTTTTTGCCGTCGGTTTCGTCATTCGCCTTGGCAATCGCGTTTTTGATTTTTTGGCGGTCGAAGGTTTCTTCCGACCCGTTTCGTTTGATAATCTTCATATGTTTTTCTCTCCGTCTTTCACAAGATGTTTTTTTCAGTGCTTACCCATTCTACTACATCTTGTGGCAGAATGCAAGAGAAAAAATACAAGATATGGGAATTTTTTTTAATTTTTTACTCCAAAAACGCCATATATAGTGATTTAGAATGCGTTTACCGTATGAAATGCACAAAAAGCAAAATAAAAATTTGTTAGCATTGCCGATTTTAAAAAAGGGGCTTGACAAGAAAGAACCGGCAGCCGCAGGAAATGCGACTGCCGAGCAAAAGCTTTAATCCAAGAAATCCTTTAATTTTTTACTGCGGCTGGGATGGCGTAATTTGCGAAGTGCCTTTGCC
>JBJEPV010000098.1:0-10377 GCA_051881415.1 Candidatus Fimenecus sp. | reverse complement strand
CCGATCTCGCTGACCGGCGTGCAATGGATTCTCATATCGGGCTTGCGCGGGATGTCTGTCAGTTCCGATATGTACAGTTATCAGCGAAAATTTTATACCACGCTGAAAACGCCGTGGAATCAGTTGTTCGATAATTTCTACCTCGTTTATGTGGACGAGGAGGGCAAAGACCCGGGCTATGCGGTGTTTGAAAAAATCGTGCAGATTTTCACACAGGATTATCAAACCTTTTTGTTTATTGTGGCGGTTCTGTTTTTTACGGGGCTTGCCGTTTGGGTATATAAAAATTCGACACACCCGCTTTTGAGTATGCTCATTTTCGACTCGTTTTTGTGGTCATTTTTTGCGCTGACGGGCACGCGGCAAACCCTTGCCACATTGTTGGTGGTGTTTATCGGCGGCAAATACATCAAGGAACGAAAGTTTTGGAAATTTTTGTTGATTACCGCCGTGGCGTTCACCATACATAAATCGGCGATATGCGTTTTGCCGTTTTACTTCATTTCGCAAATCGAAATCACCAAAAAATATATTGCGGGCGTGATTTGCGCTGTTCCGGTTTTATTCGTCTTCCGCAATCAGTTCTTTCACCTGTTGGGCAGCCTCGTCGGGTATGAATATGACGAATTGGCATCCGGCGGCGCGTACGGATTTACCGTGGTGTATATGGCAGTGGTTTTGAGTGCCGTTTTTTTGCTTCGGTATGTCAAACTGCGCACACCGGAGTACAAGCTGTATTACAATGCGTTGTTTATGGGCGCTTTGCTGCTCCCTCTCGTTTTCGTAAATCCCGCGGCAATGCGCGTGGTGCAATATTATTCGCTGTATATTATGCTTTTAATGCCGAGTTTTATTTCCTGCTTCGGCAAAAAACTGCAAACTCCTGTATATACGATAATGGTGTTGGTACTTTTGATGATGACCAATGTATATGCACGCACTTACACATTTTTCTGGCAATAAGCAAAGGAATGGTCTATGAACATTTTCGTCATCAACATCGTGTTGACGCTTTTGGTTGGTGCGATGTTGCTCGGCATACAGCCGACAGAGCGAAAAAAAAGAATATTCATCGCTTTGATGACGATAAACTGGACGCTCATTTCGGGGCTTCGCGGTTTAACTGTCGGTGCGGATACGCTTGTTTACAAAGGGCGTTTCGAGCGAACGGCGCACACCCCTTGGGCACGGCTGTTTGAAAACTTCTACCTTGTGTATGTCAATGAGGAGGGCAAAGACCCCGGCTATTCTTTGTTTGAAAAAACGGTACAGATATTTACCGACAATTATCAGGTCTATTTGGTGGTTCTCGCCGTCATTTTCTTTGCAGGTATGGCATGGTGGATTTGTCGATATTCCGCCGAACCGTGTTTAAGTTATTTGATTTTCTCTTCCTTTTTGTTCGGGTTTTATGCCTTAACGGGCTTGCGGCAAACGCTTGCCACGGTGCTTGTGGTGTTTATCGGCACCAAACTGATTGAAGAGCGCAAATTTTGGCATTTTCTGTTGGTCGTTGCGGTTGCGTTCACCGTACATAAATCGGCGATTTGCTTTTTACCGTTCTATTTTCTGTCACGGATTCCCGTCAACAAAAAAACGATTGCCGGTGTAGCTGTTCTCACACCGCTTATGTTTGTTTTTAATGCGGAATTATTCCGTTTTCTCGGGCATTTGGTCGGCTATGAGTATGCCGAGCTTGAAAACCGCGGTGCATACGGTTTTACCTTTATGTATATCGCTGTTACGGTGGTGATGGTGCTTTGCCTGCCGATTTTTCGCCGCAAGTGCGAGAGATATCGGATGTATTATAACGCGCTGTTTCTGGGGCTTTTGTTCCTGCCGCTGGTATTCGTGAACCCCACGGCGATGCGTGTGGTGCAGTATTATTCCTTGTTTTTAATGCTGTCCGTGCCGCAGCTTGTCAAATGCTTCAGCCGCAAGGTGCGCTTGCCTGTGTATGCGGTAATGGTTACCGTACTGTTGCTGGCGACCAATGTCTATCAATATACCTATTCATTCTTCTGGCAATAAGGATTTACTCTATGAATATTTTCGTCGTCAATATCTTGTTTACCATGCTGTGGGGCTTTATTTTGCTTGCTGTGCAGCCCAACGCGCAAAAAAGAAAACTGTATATTGCCCTCATGAGTATAAATTGGATTTTGATTTCGGGGCTTCGCGGTATGAGTGTGGGCGCGGATACGCTGTCGTACCGCAGGCGCTTTGAACGCACCCTTATGACTCCGTGGAGCAAATTGTTTGAGAATTTTTATACGGTGTATGTCAACGAAGACGGCAAAGACCCCGGCTATTCCGTATTTGAAAAACTTGTGCAGATTTTTACCGATAATTATCAGGTGTATTTGGTGGTTGTCGCGGCAGTGTTTTTTATCGGCTTGGCGTTTTGGATTTCCCGCTATTCGTCAGAGCCGTGTATGAGTTACCTCATTTTCTCTGCCTTTTTGTTTGGCTTTTATGCGTTAACGGGCTTGCGGCAGACCGTTGCCACGGTGCTTGTGGTGTTTATCGGTACAAAGCTTATCGAAAAGCGGAAATTTTTGCCGTTTTTGCTGGTGGTGCTCGTGGCGTTTACCGTGCACAAATCCGCCATCTGCTTTTTGCCGTTTTACTTTCTTTCCCGATTGCCTGTCAATAAAAAAAGCATCTTGGCAGTGCTTTGCGCCACGCCGATTTTGTTCGTCTTTAAGGATCAAATTTTCCGCGTTGTGGGGTATTTGGTCGGCTATGAATACGATGAACTGGAAAACCGCGGTGCGTACGGCTTTACCTTTATGTATATCGCCGTTACGGTGGTTATGTTGCTTTTGTTAAAACTGATCAGGAAAAAGTGCCCGCAGTACAAAATGTACTATAATGCGTTGTTTATGGGGCTTATGTTTTTGCCGTTGGTGTTTGTCAACCCCACGGCGATGCGCGCGGTGCAATATTATTCGCTGTTTTTAATGTTGTCTGTGCCGGAAATCGTAAAGGCATTTGAAAAGAAAACCGGTATAATGGTTTATGTAGCGATGCTGATTATTCTGTTTTCAGCGAGCAGTGTTTACAGTTATGAATATGTATTCTTCTGGCAATAGAGAGGAGTTACGCATTTGAAAAAAATTTATTATCTTTGTTATTTTGACATTCCCGAACACGCTGACCAACAGCGCAATTTTGTGCTTGCGGCAACAACAAAATCGGGGTATGAGGCAAAAGCCTTTGTCAAAGCGGGATACGAGGTGGAAATCGTTTCGGCGGCGGGCACCTGCGGTGACAAATTCTGCCCCGGCGGTGTCACGGCACTCGGTGAACATTTAACATTGCGCCTGTTTGACGCGAAACCGGCAAAAACCACCGTTCAGCGTATTTTTGCACGCCGTTTTCTCAAAAAACAGTTAAAATCGTATCTTTTGGAAAATGTTACGGAAAACGATACCTTGCTTGTGTATCACTCCCTAGCCTATATGGATTTGGTGCGAGAGGTCAAGGAAAAGAAACACCCGAAGTTGCTTCTCGAAACAAACGAGGTGTACGCCGATGTAACGGGCAACGAAAAAATCCGCCCCAAGGAAATGGCGTTTTTACAGTCGGCGGACGGATATGTGCTTTCCACCGAACTTTTGCTGGAAAAGGTCAATCCGCAGAAGAAACCGTTTACGGTCAATTACGGCATTTTCGCACCGGAAAAAAAGCAGTTTGCACCGCTGTTTCATGACGGCAAAATCCATTGTGTGTATGCCGGCGTGTTGGAGCCGCGAAAAGGTGCCGGTACGGCGATTGCCGCGGCAGAATTTTTACCGGAAAACTATCATATTCACATCATCGGCTTCGGCAGGACGGAGGATATAGACAACCTACAAAAACAGATTGCCGAAATATCCGAAAAAACCGCATGCACCGTTACTTTCGACGGCAAAAAAAGCGGCGACGAATATTTGCAGTTTTTGCAAAGCTGTCAGGTGGGGTTTGCCACACAAAGCTCTGAGGCGGCGTTTAACGCAACCTCGTTCCCCTCAAAGGTGCTTTCCTACCTTTCCAACGGGCTTCGTGTGGTTTCCGTGCGCATCAAAGCGATTGAAACCTCAAAGGTTGCCGATTTGATGTATTTTTATGACGGAGACAGTCCCAAAGCCGTCGCAGAAGCCATACAGTCGATTGACTTTTCGGACGAGTATGACAGCCGAAAGTGCCTTTCGGATTTGGACGAACTGTTTGTAAATGACTGTAAGCAGTTTTGAGAAATGACAGAAAGCGAGGTGTTACCCATGCGCAGAAAAATTTGCAGATTTCTGTTCAGAGCATTGCGAAAAATCAAAAGCAGTGTATATACCGTGCTGTTTAAATATATGACCGGGAACGCATCGGCAAAAGGTCTTACGGTGCAAGGCGTCATAGAATGTAAAAACTGCAATATCAAACTTGGGAAAAATGTCAAAATATATAACAATGTTGTGTTTTGGGGAGACGGCGAAATTGTCATCGGCGACAATGTGGATATTGGAAACAATACCATTATTTTTGCTTCCGAAAACGGCGGCGTCACCATCGGCAATGATGTCAGTATTGCGGCAAACTGCTATATTATTGACACCAATCACGGTATTGTGAGAGATCAAAAAATCAACGCACAGGCAAATTCCTGCGAAAAAATCGTCATCGGCAACGATGTTTGGCTGGCCGCGTCCACCATTGTGCTGAAAGGCAGTGTGATTCCGGACGGTGTTGTTGTCGGTGCAAACTCGCTGGTGAACGGTGCATTAGAGCCTTACGGTGTTTATGTGGGCTCGCCTGTCAGAAAAATCAAGGAAAGAGTATAATGAACAGAAAAATAGGTGTAATTTATTCATATGTGCTGATGTTTGTCGAGGTGATTTCGGCAACGCTGTTCACGCCGTTTTTAATTCGCTCTCTCGGGCAGTCGGAATACGGTGTGTATCAGTTGGTGGCATCTATTACGGCGTATCTTACCCTTTTGGACCTCGGCGTCGGCAATGCGGTAATTCGCTACATGGCGAAATACCGTGCGGAAAACAATAAACAAAAGCAAGAGGAATTTTTAGGAATTGCCACGCTATTCTACGGTATTATCGCTTTTATTGTACTGATTGTCGGCGCTGTGCTGTTGGTGATTTTCCCGACTGCATTCGCAAAAGGCTTAACGCCGGAGGAAATTTCCATCGGCAAAAAACTGTTGTTTGTGACGGTGCTTTCCGTTTCGTTTACGCTGGGCACTTCGGGCTTTGCCAATACGCTGACGGCATATGAGCGTTTTTCCTTTGCGAAAGGATTAACGATTGTGATGACCGTATTAAAAATTGCGGTTGCCGTATTGGTTTTAAAGTTGGGTATGCGTTCCCTCGGCGTGGTTGTGGTGTATTTTATTACGACCGTCATCATACGGGGAACTTGCACGGGATATGTCTTGTTTAAACTGAAATTGAAACCGCATTTTAAACATCTTGATTTCGGCTTTGTAAAGGAAACCTTTTCTTTTTCCGCATTTGTGCTTTTACAAATGATTGCTACGCAGATAAACTCTATGACCGATTCGGTGTTGTTAGGCATTTTGGCAAAGGGCTCTGCGGTGATTATCGCCGTTTACGGTGCAGGCGCACAGATTGTGCAATATTTTAAAACCGTCGGCGGGCATTTCAACGGCGTTTTAATGGCGGGCGTGGTGCGCTTGGTCGAAAGCGGCGCAAATGCCAAAGCCTTGCAGGACGAAATGGTACGCATCGGCAGAATCGTATTTATGATGCTCGGTATGGTTTTTACGGTTTTTCTTGTCAACGGTACCGATTTTATGGTATTATGGGCAGGTGAGGCGTATAAGCAAGGGTATATGGTCGCCGCGGCGATTATGGCACCGACGATGTTTACCCTTGTGCAATCCATCGGCAATCAGATTTTGTGGGCGATGAATAAGCACCGTACGCAGGCGGTTGTGCAGATTGTGTCGGCGCTTATCAACATTGTACTCACCGCATTTTTAATTAAGTGGAATCCGCTTGTCGGTGCGGTTATCGGCTCTGTGATTGCGTTGACTGTCGGCGATGTGCTTTGTATGAATGTGATGTTCAAAAAAGAAATCGGCATAAGCCTTACGGGCTATTACAAAGGGCTTTTCAAAGGGATTTTACCGTCACTTTTGCTTTGTGCCGGGGCAGGGCTCTTGTTCAATTTGATTGGGCTTTCCAAATTCGGTTGGCTCGGTTTTATTGTAAATTGCGGCGTGATGGTTTTGGTCTATGGAATTTGTATGCTAATCTTTGGCATGAATGCTTCCGAAAAGCATATGATTTTCGGGATATTTAAAAAAATAGGTAAAAAATTTCACCTGATAAAAGGAGAATGACATATGTTTACAGGAAAAACTTTGATGATTACGGGCGGGACGGGCTCGTTCGGCAATACGGTTTTGCGCCGCTTTCTCGAAACCGACATCGGCGAAATCCGCGTATTTTCGCGCGATGAGAAAAAGCAGGACGATATGCGCCACGAGTTTCAGCAGACCATGCCCGAGGTCAGCGACAAACTGAAATTCTACATCGGCGATGTACGCGATTTGCAGTCGGTAAAGAATGCAATGCACGGTGTTGACTATATTTTCCATGCCGCCGCGTTAAAGCAGGTGCCCTCCTGCGAGTTCTTCCCCGTTGAAGCGGTTAAAACGAATGTTTTGGGTACGGATAATGTGCTCACCGCCGCCATTGATGAGGGCGTAAAGTGCGTGATCTGCCTTTCCACCGACAAGGCGGCATATCCCGTAAACGCGATGGGTACTTCCAAAGCGATGATGGAAAAGGTGGTTGTGGCAAAATCCAGAACAGTTGCGCCCGAAAAGACAAAAATCTGCTGCACCCGTTACGGCAATGTGCTGTGCTCGCGCGGCTCGGTTGTGCCGCTGTGGATTGACCAAATCCGTGAGGGCAAGCCCATAACCATTACAGAACCCGCTATGACAAGATTTGTTATGAGCCTGGAAGAAGCCGTTGACCTTGTACTGTTCGCTTTTGAAAACGGCGAAAGCGGCGACATTCTCGTGCAAAAAGCGCCTGCCTGCACCATTGAAGTGCTCGCCGAGGCTGTGAAAGAGCTGTTTGCGCCCGATACGGAAATTAAGGTTATCGGGATTCGTCACGGCGAAAAAATGTATGAAACACTCCTTACAAACGAGGAATGTGCAAATGCCCTTGATATGGGTAATTTCTATCGTGTGCCTGCGGACAAGCGCTCCTTGAACTACGACAAATATTTCAAAGACGGCGACAAAAAGCGCAATACCTTGACCGAATTTAACTCCAACAACACCGAGCTTTGGACGGTCGAGCAGGTGAAAGAAAAACTCTTAACTTTGCCTTATATCCAAAACGAACTTGCAAATTGGGAGAAATAAGTTATGCCTATCAATCACGAATCTGCGCATACAGTTAAAACGGCCGAAAGATGCAAAATCAGTCTGATTGTGCCGGTATACAATACGGAAAAGTATTTGGCATATTGTTTGGACTCCATGCTTTTGCAAGATATTCCCGAAACGGAATATGAAATTGTTTGCGTGAATGACGGTTCCACCGACAGTTGCCCCGATATTTTGGAAACATATGCTAAAAATCATCCCTGTATCCGCATTATCCATCAGGAAAATCAGGGGCAGTCGGCGGCGAGAAATGTTGGCTTATACAGCGCAAAAGGCGATTATGTATGGTTCGTAGATTCCGATGATTTGCTGGAACCGAATTCCCTCGGGTTTATTGTCCGCATTATGGATGAAAATCAAATTGACGAACTGACGGTTGGTTTGGATTATGTTCCGGAGGACACGGTCAGCGTGCCGGCGGAAAGCGGATACACATACAAACCGGAAAAAAAGCTGAATTTGCGTGCTACTTGCAGCGGTGTCAAAATATTCAGGCGTTCTGTGATTATCGACAACGGCATTAACTGGCATTCGGAACTGCGGTTGAGCGACGATGTTTTGTTTTTATATCAGTTTGAACTGTTCAGTAAAAAGAATGTTTATGTGCAGTCTCCGCAATATCATTACCGCACGGTGGCCAATTCCACTTCGCACCAAAAAAGCGAAGCGGTGCTGAACAAACATATGTATTCGTTGGTCAAGCTTTGCGAAATCTATTGTGATATTCGCAAAAATCCGCCGATTGAAATGTCCCGTGCGCAAAAGAAACAGTTAAATGACCGAATTTCTCTTTGTGTGCAAACGGTTTTGTACGATGTGGCCATAAAAGGGGATACAAAAGAGCAGGAAGCGTTTTTGCGTGATTTTAAAGAAAAAGGTTTGTACCCCTATAAACCGATAATGTCAAATCTTGTACCGAAGGTTTCTTTGCAAAGAACGGTATATGATTTTATTATGTTTTTCTTTTGCAACGAAAGGCTGTATAAGTTTTTCAGCGGAATCCTGCGGAAAATTTATAACAAGAAAAACAACAAGTAAGAGAAAATAATAAAGATTCGGAAAAGAGAGAGAATATGAAAATTTTAGTCACCGGCGCAAACGGCTTTGTCGGCAAAAATTTAATTGCGACGCTTGAAAATGTCCGCGACGGGAAGGATAAAACCCGCAACCTGCCGACGGATTTGGAAATTTTCCCGTATGATTTGGGCGTGCCGCAGGCGGATTTTGAACGCTACTGCGCCGAATGTGATTTCGTTTACAATTTGGTCGGCGTGCACCGCCCGAAAGATGACAGCGAATTTATGAAAGGCAATTTCGGCTTTTTGTCTACGCTTTTGGATACGCTGAAAAAGTATAACAATACTTGCCCCGTGCTGTTTTCCTCGTCCATTCAGGCGGAAATGAAAAATCCCTACGGAGAAAGCAAGCGCGCGGCGGAAGATGCGTTGTTCCAATACAGCGCGGAAACCGGCGCAAAGGTGATTATCTACCGTTTTCCCAATTTGTTCGGTAAATGGTGCAGACCGAATTACAACAGCGTTGTGGCGACCTTTTGCTATAACATTGCACATAGTCTCCCCATCGAAATTCGTGACCGCAACTATGAAATGACGCTTTTGTATATTGACGATGTGGTGGACGAACTTTTACGGGCGCTCAAAGGCGATGAAACGAAAGACGGAAAATTTTGCGCCGTGCCGGTTTCCCACAAAGCCACGCTCGGCGAAATTGCGGATTTGATTTATGCGTTTAAAGAAAACCGCAAAAATATCCAAATCCCTGATTTGACCGAGGGCGGTTTTTCCAAAAAACTGTATAGCACCTATCTTTCTTATTTGCCGAAGGACGGCTTTTCCTATCCTTTAAAAATGAATGTCGACGCGCGCGGCTCGTTTACCGAAATTTTGCGCACGAACGACCATGGGCAGTTCTCTGTGAATATATCCAAGCCCGGCATTACCAAAGGCCAGCATTGGCATCATACGAAAAATGAAAAATTCCTCGTTGTCAGCGGCAAGGGCGTCATTCGTTTCCGCCAAATCGACAGCGACGAAGTCATTGAATATTTCGCTTCGGGCGACAAATTAGAGGTCGTCGACATTCCCACGGGCTACACGCACAACATTGAAAATTTGGGCGACACGGATATGGTCACCTTTATGTGGTGCAATGAGTGCTTTAACCCCGAAAAACCCGATACATACTTTTTGCCGGTTGCGGATACTGCACCTGCAGAACCGCCAAAGAAAAAAGTATTGGTGCTCGGCGGCGCAGGTATGGCGGGCTTTGTGGCGGCGACTTATTTTCAAGAACACGGTTATGATGTAACGGTGTTCGATAAAACCGCTGTGGAGGGCTTTTCGTGCATTGTCGGCTCGGCAACGGATATGCAACTGTTGCAAAAGGTTTTGTCGGAACAACCCTATGCGGCAGTGCTCAACTGTATCGGTATTTTAAACCGCGCCTGTGACGAAGACCGCAGTGCGGCCGCATTTATAAACGGCTATCTGCCTCATTTTTTGGCTGATACCTTTAAAGATACGAAAACAAAAGTAATTCATATAAGCTCGGATTGCGTGTTCTCAGGTAAGGACGCGCCGTATGATGAAAGCGCACAGCCTGATGCGGCTGATAATTACGGCAAAACAAAAGCGGTTGGTGAAATTTGCAACAGTAAAGATGTAACCTTCCGTACCTCCATTATCGGTCCGGACAGAACACCGCAAAAGGGCGGGCTGTTTAATTGGTTTGCACAGCAGAAGTCCGTCAAGGGCTTTACAGGCGTCTTGTGGTCGGGAGTTTCCACCATAACACTTGCCCGTGCCATGCTTGCGGCAGTGGAGTCCGATGTCAGCGGCATTTATCATTTGGTGAATAACGAATTTATCAGCAAATACGATTTGCTTGTGCTGTTCAATCAATATTTCTGTAATAACCGTGTGCAAATCGAAGCGGAC
>JBJEPV010000097.1:0-10476 GCA_051881415.1 Candidatus Fimenecus sp. | reverse complement strand
TAGGGGCGATTCACGAATCGCCCGCATAATTTGATACGATTTTACGGAACGGGCACAAAATGTATTTTGTAGGGTAGGGCGGGGGCTTGCCCCCGCCGTCAATTCACATCAAACCCCGCGGCGGGGGGCAAAATTCTCCGAATTCAGCACAAGCGGCGGGGGCAAGCCCCCGCCCTACCGTTAAACCGACTTACATTGAGGAAAATCCACGGGCGGGCGAACACAGTTCGCCCCTACGGTTGGAGAGACAAACCCAATTTGTCATCCTGAGCGAAGCGAAGGATCTCGCATACAAAAGAAATTATATCTGCAAAAGATTTTTCGCCGAACGGCGCAGAATGACAAAAGCGGCGGGATTTTCAATCTCGCCGTTCTTATTTTCCGTTCATTGCAAATAAAAAGAAAGAACCCCGATGCGTATACATCGGGGATTTCGGGAAGTAGATATAAGACAAATCACCTGCCGCACTTGCTCACCACTTCAAATGCGGTTGATGGGAAAGGGGAATAATCCTCTTTCGTTGTGTCTATATCATAACAGCGGATTATTGCAATCCAAGCACGAATTTGTGAACAAACTGTTAACAATTTGGCAAAATTCGCATTTTTTTGCGCCGGAATTTCATAAAAAAATGAACAATACGCTGATTTTGCTTGACAGAAATTTTCGCTTGTTGTATAATGACAAAGTATCTGGAAAAGTGAAAGGGAGGGAATAAGATGAGCCAGGTAAAGGTCAAGGACAATGAGTCTTTGGAAAGCGCACTCCGCCGCTTTAAAAGACAAACCTCTCGTGACGGCGTAATTCAAGAAGTTCGTAAAAGAGAGCATTACGAAAAGCCTTCTGTGAAAAGAAAGAAAAAATCAGAAGCAGCTCGTAAAAGAAAGTATAAGTAAGAACAGGCGGGCAAATTGCCCGCTTTTTCTTTTTGTGGTGCAACATGAAAAAGAACGATTTACTGATGCCGCGCTATCGCTTTAAAAGTGTATTGGATGTGACACCTGCGGACTTACAAAAAATGGGTGCGAAGGCGGTGGGTTTAGATATTGACAACACCTTGGCGCCCGACGGCACCATGAAATTTATCGACGGCGCAAAGGAATGGATTGACAAAATTCAAGACGCAGGCTTTCCTGTTATGCTCATTTCCAACGGTACGATTTTGCGCGTAGCGCCGATTGCCAAAAAATTCGGGCTGCCGTATGTTTCGCTGTCGATGAAACCGTTTGCGCGCGGACTGTTGCGCGCGGCAAAGCGTATGGGCGTGGACATCACGGAACTTGCGATGCTCGGCGACCAACTGTTTTCCGACATCAAGGCGGCAAACCGTTGCGGGGCGATTGCGGTACGCATTGACCCCATTCCGATGAAAAGCCTGTATCCACTCTATTATGCGTGGAAGGAAAAACGCGAACAGCCGATTTTGGCGGCATTTGAAAAACTACACGGGTACGGTGTTTATGATGATTAACAGATTACAAAATGCAATCCGCGCACAGGCGGCATTTGACGGCGCGTTGATTGTGTCCCCCGAAAACCGCTTTTATTTTACGGGATTTTCGTCAAGCGACGGCTTTTTATTGGTCAGTGCCGACCGCGCGGTGTTCATCACCGACGGGCGGTATATCGAGGCGGCGCAAAATACGGTGCAGGACTGCGAGGTTGTGCTGATGAGCGCAGCGGCAACACAGATTTTCGAGCTGTTTGCCGAAATGCAGGTGTCGCGCGTGGCGGTGGAAGCGGGCAGAATGACGCTTGCGCAATATCAAAAATACGCCGCGGCGTTGGAACCGATGGCATTGCTTGCCGACAGCACGCTCGACAGCATTATCTGCGCCCTGCGCGCGGTAAAACAGCCGTTTGAGGTTGAAAAAATGCAGGCGGCGCAAAAAATTGCCGAGGACGCATTTTCGTATATTTGCACCTTTATAAAACCCGGCAAAACCGAACGCGAAGTCTCGTTGGCGCTCGATTATTATATGCTTTCCCACGGGGCCGAGGCGCTTTCGTTTGAAACCATTGCGATCAGCGGCGCGAAAACCTCAATGCCGCACGGCGTGCCGGGCGAAAATGTCATTCAAACGGGCGATTTTGTCACGATGGATTTCGGCGCGGTGGTCGGCGGGTATCACAGCGATATGACGCGTACTGTGGCGGTTGGAAAGGTTTCCGAAAAGCAAAAAGAAGTCTACGAAACGGTTTTGCGCGCGCAAAAAGCGGTGCTGGACGCGCTTCGCCCCGGACTTACCTGTGCGGCGGCGGACAAAATCGCGCGCGATGTGATTACCGAGGCGGGCTACGGCGCGTATTTCACCCATTCCACCGGGCACGGCGTTGGGGTGGAAATCCACGAATACCCCTCGCTTGCCCCGCGGGCGGACAGCATTTTGACCGTCGGCAATGTGGTGACCGACGAGCCGGGCATTTATCTGCCGGGGGAATTCGGCGTGCGCATTGAAGATATGGCGCGCATTACCGAAAACGGGTGCCAAAATTTAACCGCCGCACCGAAAGAACTGATAATTCTTTAAAAAAGGCTTGAAAAATGCATAGCAATCATATAAAATAGAGACAATAAACTGTGCCTGTCTGCATTTTGTTTGCGCGGGCTTAAAAACGGAGGATAAAAATTATGATTTCAGCAGGTGATTTCAGAAACGGCGTCACATTTGAAGAAGAAGGTCAGGTTTTGCAGGTTATCGAATTCCAGCACGTGAAACCCGGCAAAGGCGCCGCATTTGTCCGCACCAAGACCAAAAATGTCATTACGGGTGCCGTGGTTGAAAAAAGCTATAACCCGACTGCAAAATTCCCCACCGCCTTTATTGAAAGAAAGGATATGGAATATTCCTACAACGACGGGGAACTCTATTATTTCATGGACCCCGAATCTTACGAGCTTGTGCCGATTAACGAAAGCGACCTTTCCGACAACTTCAAGTTCGTCAAAGAGAATATGACCTGCAAGGTGTTGTCTTACAAAGGCAAGGTTTTCGGCGTAGAGCCCCCGACCTTCGTGACTTTACAGGTTACCAAAACCGACCCCGGCTTTAAGGGCGACACCGCGACCAACGCAACCAAACCCGCCACACTCGAAACCGGCGCGGAAATCAAAGTGCCGCTGTTTATTGACGAGGGCGAAATGATTAACGTGGACACCAGAACCGGCGAATATATGTCCCGTGCTTAAAAAATTAGAGGAGGAAACGAAAATGACCGTTACCGAAAAGGCCGCCTATCTGCGCGGTTTGTTTGAGGGCTTGGACCTCGATGATGACAAGGACACCACCAAACTGTTCAAAGCGATGCTCGATGTGATTGACGATTTGGCGCTGACTGTTTCCGATTTGGAGGACGAGTTGGCACTGCTCACCGAGCAGGTAGACGCTGTCGACGAAGATTTGGACGATTTGGAGCAGTTCGTTTACGAAGAAGATTTTGACGATGATTGCTGCTGTGAGGACGACGATGTTTACGAAGTCGATTGCCCCGCTTGCGGCGAAACCGTCTACTTTGACGGCGAAGACATCGACGCGGGCTTTGCGGCTTGCCCCGCCTGCGGCGAAAAGTTGGAGTTTGAACTCGACGGTTGCGACTGCGGTTGCTGCGGCGAGGACGAAGACGACGCCGAATAATTTTAAACGGATATAGTATTCCCGCGGATTTTCCGAAAAGAAATCCGCGGGATTTTTTTTATTGCGGTGTACTTTTTTACGGTGGTTTTATAAAAAACAATGCGCAGCCTTTCCCAAATCCACGAAAAAACACGGTGGAATAAATTGGGGTTTGTGGGGGTAATTGACGGAACAGGCAATGGCGTTCCCTACGCAAAAAAATACAATAGGGGCGTAGGGGCGTGCATTGCGCGCCCGTTTGTAGGGGCGGGTGATTCTCCTGACAGGGGAAATGTCTGTTATAATAAAGTAGGGCGGGGGCTTGCTCCCGCCGTAAGGTGCCCGTTTTCGGAGAAAATCCACGCCCGCCCGTAATTTTTTATGGCGTCTGGCGGAACGACACTAAGGTCGTTCCCTACGGTTGTAGGGGCGATTCACGAATCGCCCGCATAATTTGATACGATTTTACGGAACGGTCAAGACCGTTCCCTACGCACAAAATACAATGTGTTCGCCCCCACAAACCCCAATTTGTCCACACAAACACGGGCAATTCCCCAACAAGAGGAATTGCCCGTGTTTTGCATTGTATCAAGCCTAAATCATTGCAACGGCTCGCCGTGATACAGCGGCAGAGAAACCGTCGCTTTGAACAAATCGCCGTCGATTTCGAGTTTCAGCTCGCCGCCCTGCAAGCGGCAAAGGTCTTTGGCAATCGACAGCCCCAGCCCGCTGCCCTCCAAGGTACGCGAGGCATCGCCGCGCACAAAGCGCTGTGTCAGCTCGTCGGGGTCGATGTTGAGTGCTTCGCCCGACACATTTTTAATCGTAAAGATGCCGTTGTTGCCCACATTTGCCACTTCCACATATACACGAGAACCCGAAAGCGAATATTTTCGCGCATTGGAAAGCAGGTTATCCATAATGCGCCAGGTTTTTTGGCTGTCGGCAAACACGACCGGCGCTTCGGCAGGCTCGTTTAACACGATTTTCAAATTTCGCTCGGCAAAGCCGTCTTCCATTTCGCCGACCGCCTGCACGGCAAGCTCATACAAATTGACTTGCATTTTGTTGAGCGTCACCGCGCCCGAAGACGCCTTGGACGCCTCGACCAAATCCTCAATCAACCGTTTTAAGCGAATGGACTTTTCGTCCAGCACCGTAATGTATTTTTGCGCGTCTGTATCGAGTATGTCGCACTTTTTCAGCAAATCCACATAGGAAATAATCGAAGTCAGCGGGGTTTTCAAATCGTGCGAAACATTGGTAATCAGCTCGGTTTTCATCCGTTCGCCTTTTACCGCCTCCTGCACGGCTCTTTGCATTTCCTCTTGCGTGTAGTTTAAATTTTGTGCCAGCGCCTTTAACGGCTCGGGCATCGTATCCGTATCTAAATCTTTCGGCGTTTCGCCCGATTTGCTTTGCTCGGCGGCAACGATAATTTCATCGAGTGCGCGCACATATTTCCAAATCAAGACGAGCGCCACCACATTGACCGCGACGACGCACAGCAAGGTGAAAAACCAAGAGTCGCTTGCGGATAAAATCAACGCCAAAACCGCATTGATACCCACATACAGCGCCACGAACAGCCACGCCTTTTGCGGCAGGCGCTCGGGTTGATATGCCGTGATGCGTTTTGCCTTTTGCAGTTTTTGCTTTGTCCAACTGCCGAAAGCCTTGCATTTTTTAAACAGCCACAGCAACACTTTCGCCGTCAGCATAGCGCGCACAAAGGATTTTTTTGCTTTTGCAAACTTTGCCGTGGAAGTGCACCACTCCATTAACACGGCATACACCGCCGCGCACAACAGCGCAATGCCCAAACACAAAAGCGAAACATTGCGGATATAATAGGTGGCCGCATCGTCAAACACATACGCGTCCAACAGCGCCGCCGCACCGAACAGCCCGAGAAATGCAAGCCCCCAAGAAAGGAGGAAATGCAGGTCGGTCGGGATTTTATCCAACACCGAGAATTGCACGCCTTCTTCGCCGCGTACGCGCCCTGCCACCAGCACCAAATAAATGGAAAGCAGAAGCGCCGCCGCAAGCAACAGCATTGCCACATACAAAAGGTAGCCGAGTCGATTGGTATTGTTATAAAAGGTTTGCGAGGCGGTGTAAAGCACGTCACCCGATTCAAAAGGCAAATCCGCACACAGGTAAATATCAAAGCCGTCGTCGCCGAATACACTGCCGAGCCAATCGGGCAAGGCTTCATAGCCGATTTCCTGCACTTCCGTATCATACAGCGTGTCCACCGACACCGCGTCGGAATAATACACCACGCCCCGTTCGGCAGAAACGCCCAGCACCCAAGCGGCAGGGCTGTTTTCAAACAGCGCGCAAAATTCCTCGGGCGTTTGCACGGGCTCGGGCGTTTGGCAGTTGGTAAACACTTCGCCCGTTTGGCTGTTTACCGCCAAATACCGAAAATTGACATAGTGCGACAGGTTTTCGTTTGCAATCACCACGCTCGACTCAAACCCCCGCTTTGCCGAGGCAAGACGGCTGTTATAAACCGTTTCAATATTTTCTAAAACCTCATCTTCGGTCGTCGTGTAATTGAAAGAAATCGAAACATCCGAAAAATACCGGAAGTGGTATACCATTTGGCAGGTTTCCAAATACGCTTGCGCCTCTGCTTCGTCAAAATATACGCTTGATGCCGCAGTGGTGCTGACCGCTTCCCCGAACGCGTTGGTGACTGCTGCGGGCATCGTAGTTTCCGTTTCCTCGGCGCTTTCCTCTGTATAGGTATACCGCCTTCTCGACTCTGTTTCCGACTGTGCCTGAAACGCGCGGAACTGTTCGAGCGCCCGCGATTGTTCCGCTTCGAGCGTGTCATAATTTTCGGCGCGCTCCTCTTCCCAAGTGCCGGCAAGCGCGCCGTTTTTCACTTGCTTTGCGGCGGTGGCAAGCTCGTTATAAAACATTGCCGTATCGGAAAACGCGGCATTTTCGCGCACCAAAAGATTTTTCCAGCCGTAATCATGCAGCATTTTGGTGATTTCCACACAGCACCAGGCGCTCGACAGCACACACAATGCGGCGAGCAAAAACGCCGTGACTTTCATACCGTAGCTGTATTTAATACCGTTCGATTTTGTAGCCAATGCCCCACACCACCTTTAAATACTTTGGTTCTTTCGGGTTGATTTCGATTTTCTCGCGGATACGGCGGATATGTACCGTCACGGTTTTCTCGCTCGAAAACGCCGGCTCGTTCCAAACCGCTTCGTAGATTTGGTTGGTGGACAGCACCCTGCCCATATTTTTCATTAACAGCTCCAAAATGCCGTACTCGGTTGCGGTTAAATGCACCGCTTCGCCGTCGAGCATAACCTCTTTTGCCTCGGGGTCAAGCGACAGCCCGCCCGTGGTCAACACATTTTCGCGCGTTTCCATGCTCCCCAAGGTCGCATAACGGCGAATTTGCGATTTGACGCGCGCCATCAGCTCCAACGGGTTAAAAGGCTTGGTGACATAATCGTCCGCGCCGAATGAAAGCCCTGTGATTTTGTCGGTATCCTCACTTTTGGCGGAAAGCAGAATAATCGGCACATTGTTAAACTCGCGCAGCTGCAAGGTCGCGTTCAAGCCGTCCAGCCCCGGCATCATAATATCGAGAATGATACAATGAATTTCGTGTACCCGCGCCGCCGCAAGTGCCTCTTCGCCGTTGGTCGCTTTCACGACCTCGTACCCCTCTAAATGCAAATAGATTTCCAAAGACTCCAAAATCGCCTTGTCGTCATCACAAATTAAAACCGTATACATATCCGTTTCCCCTCATTTTTTGTTTGCGTTTTGCCTGTAACAGTATCATAACAGATTTTCTCCGTTTGCGAAACCCCGTAAACACATTTTTATGCCGGCAACACAATTTGCCCCGACAGCACGCCGTACAGCGCGACTGCGCCGAAAGCAGACAGCGAATAGCCGACGGCATATGCGCCCTCGCAACCGTTTTTCAGTCTCGGAAACCGTTGCCGAGCCCAGGTGACGAACAGCGAAACCGCCGCGCCGCTTAAAATAACGGCAATCGAAATCCACAAAAGCATACTGTACCCTCCTAAACGGCGGCAATATGCCGCACAGCAGTTTGGTTTACCCTATTTATAACAAAAAAATCTAACAAAACAAGGTGCAAAAAGGTTACAACTTTCTTACAACGATTTGTCGAACAGTTTTACAAATTCTATGAAAAATATGGTTGCTATTTTTATGCATATATGCTACAATTTTTACATACTTGCTGAAAAAATTATATGTTTTTCATATAGATACGGCAGGAATTGAGTTTAGGAGGCTCTTTTATGAAAGCTTACAGCGCAAATAACATACGCAATATCGCGGTTGTCGGGCACGGCGGCAAGGGCAAAACCACCCTTTGCGAAGCGATGCTCTATACGGCGGGTGCAACCGACCGTCTCGGCCGCGTGGCAGACGGAAACACCGTTTTGGATTTCGACGCGGAAGAAAAACGCCGTAAATCCTCGGTTTCCTCTGCAATGGCGGCGATTGAATGGGACAATACCAAATTAAATATCATCGACGCCCCCGGCCTGTTTGACTTTGCGGGCGGCGCGGCAGAGGCTGTGCGCGCGGCGGAAGCCGTGTTGATTGTCACCTCGGCGGGCTCGGGCGTAGATGTCGGCACGGAAAAGGCGTTCAAAGCCGCCGAAAAAAGCGGCGCGGCAAAATTCTTTGCCATCACCAAAACCGACTCCGACCACCGCAGTTTCTACAAAACCTTTGACGCGCTCAAAGAGGTTTACGGCAACAAGCTTTGCCCGACGATTATCCCCTATATGGAGGGCAATCTCGTCAAATGCTATGTCAATCTGATGACGGGTATGGCGTATGCCTACACCGACGGCAAAGCGCAAAAGGTCGATATGCCCGACGACCCCGTCATTGCGGAAATGACTTCGGCATTTATGGAGGCGGTCGCCACCACCGACGACGCGCTGATGGAAAAATTCTTTGAGGGCGAAGCCTTTACCAAAGAGGAAATCTTAAAGGGCCTTTGCATCGGCATTTTTGACGGCTCGATTTATCCCGTTTACGCGGTTTCGGGCTTGACCGGTGCCGCAGTCGACCAGCTTTTGTACGGGCTTGCGTGGTCTGCCCCCGGCGCATACGGGTATGCGGGTGAAGACGCCGAATATGAAAACGGCGATGTCAATATTCTGCCCTGTAACGAGGCAGGGCCGCTTGCCGCGGTATGCTTTAAAACCGTTGCCGACCCGTTTGTCGGCAAAATGTCGTTCTTTAAGGTGATTTCGGGCAAGCTGACGGCGGATTCCGTCGCATACAACCCGCGCACGGGCGAGAATGAAAAAATCGGCAAAATCGTGACCGTCAAAGGCGCAAAGCAAGAGGACGCGAAAGAAATCCCCGCGGGCGACATCGGCGTTTTAACGAAGCTTGCCGGTGTGAAAACGGGCGATACGCTTTGCGACCCGAAGAACATATTGAAATTACAGGGTGTGGACTTCCCCGAGCCGTGCCTGTCGATGGCGATTAAAGTCTCGAAAAAAGGCGAGGAAGAAAAGGTTGCCGCAGGCTTGCAACGCTTGATGGAAGAAGACCCCACCATTCGCTACACGAACAACACCGAAACGCGCGAACAGATTTTGTCGGGGCTCGGCGAGCAGCATTTGGATGTGATTGTGTCGAAACTCAAAAACAAATTCGGCGTAGAGGTCACTTTGGAAGTGCCGAAGGTCGCCTACCGCGAAACCGTGCGCAAAAAAGTCGAAGCGCAGGGCAGACATAAAAAACAGTCCGGCGGCCACGGGCAGTTCGGCGATGTTTGGATTAAATTTGAGCCCTGCGACAGTGATGATTTGGTGTTTGAAACCGCGGTTGTCGGTGGCTCCGTGCCGAAAAACTTCTTCCCCGCCGTTGAAAAAGGCTTGCGCGAATGCGTCGAAAAAGGCTTTGCGGCAGGCTACCCGATGGTCGGCTTGAAAACGACGCTTTATGACGGCTCTTACCACCCCGTGGACTCCTCCGAAATGGCGTTTAAAACCGCGGCGTCGCTTTGCTTTAAAAATGCGATGCCCAACGCCGATGTAGCGATTTTGGAGCCGATTGGCACACTCAACGCCTTAATGCCCGATGACAATTTGGGCGATATTATGGGCGATGTCACCAAACGCCGCGGCAGAGTGCTCGGTATGGGGCCGGCAGACGAGCCGAAAATGCAGGAACTTGTCGCCGAAGTTCCGATGGCGGAAATGGGCGACTTTGCAACCGTCCTGCGCTCGGTAACGGCAGGCAGAGGGTCGTTCACCTTCGCCTTTGCGCGGTATGAGCAAGCCCCGAAAGAGGTTGCCGACAAGGTGATTGCCGACCGCGCCGCCGAAAAAGCAGCAGAATAAAATTTTAATCGTGCATTTACTTTGTAGGGATGCTTTACCCTATCCTCTCGATTGGTCGCGTCTGCGCGACGGCAAATCGTTGGTTTACACGGTTGAGCTTTCTTACTTTATCCTCTCGATTGGAAATGCCATCGTGTAGGGAACGGTCGGAAACACATCCCGCAAAGTCGCATCAAATTGCATAGAAACACCCCGCAGACCGTTCGTGGCCTGCGGGGTGATGTTTTGTTTAGACAGCGCGTGTAGAATGATAAATTGGGGTTTGTGTTTGTAGAGGGCGCCGAGTCGACACCCCGTAAATTTTCGCAATGCAAATTGTTTATCAGTAGGGCGGGGGCTTGCTCCCGCCGCAGGGTTCGATGTAAATTAACGGCGGGAGCAAGCCCCCGCCCTACCCTAAAAAATATATTGCGTGCGTAGGGAACGGTCTTGACCGTTCCGTAAAATTATATCAAATTATACGGGC
>JBJEPV010000096.1:0-1892 GCA_051881415.1 Candidatus Fimenecus sp. | reverse complement strand
TCCCGAAAGGGACTGATTTTCACAAAGTGACAGACGAAGAATTGCAAGCCGTTGTATCTCTGATTAACAATCGCCCCCGAAAAACGCTTGGCTTTTTATCTCCTCTTGAGTTTGTTTCTAAAAAGTGTTGCACTTGATTTGACAATTTGCCATGTCTGTTATAATAAAGTAGGGCGGGGGCTTGCCCTCGCCGTAAGGTGCCCGTTTTCGGAGAAAATCCGTGCCCGCCCGTGAATTTTGATGTTATTTTGCGGAACGGTCAAGACCGTTCCCTACGCACGAAATGCATTTTATTAGGGTAGGGCGGGGTCTTGAATTACTCGCCTGCCGGCTCAGGCAGCGCTTCTGCTCATTTCATTCGCAGAGGTGTCCACCGGACACCCGCGCCCCCGCCGCGGGCGAACACAGTTCGCCCCCACGCACACAATACAATATGAGCGTAAGGCGGGCAATCACAAAAGATACCCTCGCAAATGCTCCAACAACGCGGTATCGACCACAATTTTCGCTTTGGTGCCCTCGGGCAAAAATTCCTCGGACAGCACCTGCCCACCCGTGTATTTTGATATAGTTCACGGACTTGTAAAAAATTTTCATTTGAAAACAAAATCAATCCGCAGTCAACAACAGCGCACCGCAAATGATCCATGCCAAATAGCACGGCACGATCAAAACAATCGGGGGGAGTAAGACGAAGCGAAATAAAAGCATAAACAGGCATGATACTGCGCTAATTGCGCCTGCAAGCAGCGGCGGCACCAAAAATTGCTTTTTTTGAACGGTGTTTAATTCGTGCATATGCCGCCCCGTAACGGCAGCAAAAACTGCAACAAAAATAGGTAGTATAAAGTTCTGCAAACCGGAAAACCGCTCTAAATCCAGCATAAAATGTGTGCAGAAAGCAAACAGTTTATAGGCTAACCCCGTTAAGTCCGCCTCAAATGCTGTTAAATATAACAAAACAGCCGAGACACAGTACCATATGCTAAACAAAATCGAAACCAAAATGAAAAATGTTTCGGACTTTTTGTGCATACCTATTTCTCCTTATTGTACGACACCACAGTCTGCGAATAATTTATAAATCAGGCGAGCTGAATGATATACCGCGTTACGCAGGCAATTCGTTCCTGCTTCATCCCATTTTTCTTTATTAAAAACATCAAAAACATAGGACAGATTTGCTCTGCCGGTAAGTGCTGCGTCGTGTGTTAAATCCGCCGCAGTCTTTGTGTTGGCAACTAAATAATACGACTGAGATATCGTTGTTACCGCCGGTAATAATACATCTATATTGTCTTCAACGTGTTTCTCAAAACTGCTATGTGTTGAAGGAGGCAAAGCGGCTATATTTGCCGCATGGTGCGGTTCACACACATCTTGAATATAATGAAGCGCGCGGCCTAATTTCTCTAATACATCGGCAAATTCTTGTGAATTAACTGCCATATATGGATTAGAACTTAATCCTTCGTATGCATCGTAAAAATGATTGCTGACATTGGTGCGCGCTGATTTATAAAGAGCATTCAGTCCAAGTCCTGTATTCGGATCATAAAAATGTCCGGCAAATATATACTCTCTTTCATCTAAGTCAGGCAAGCCAGATGCTGCCGCTATGTACAGAGCAAGAATTAATTGTGTAGCAGAATCTACATTATAAAACCCATAATCCGACATAAATACAAGCATTGCTTCCAAAGTAATTAACTGATGTGTTGCCATTTGTTGCCCGCTTTCGCTCGAATCGCTGTCGGACTTCCAATATGGCGTAATCCCCGACACAAGACTTGCAGTATTGTTTGCCGTTTCTGCCTGTTCTATCAACTCTTTGATACCGTAGGGATTATAGGTATCAATAAAATTTGCAAGCAATTCCTGCTTTTCGGCGG
>JBJEPV010000095.1:0-10539 GCA_051881415.1 Candidatus Fimenecus sp. | reverse complement strand
CCGTAGGGATTATAGGTATCAATAAAATTTGCAAGCAATTCCTGCTTTTCGGCGGTTGACATCGTTTGCAAATCCTCGATGGTGTAGTCTCGAATATCAAATACCGGTTCTGCCGCAAAAACGGGTACCGAGAAAAAGCATAGTACCGTAAATACAACTGCTAAACTTACAGATAATCCTTTTTTAGCCTTTTTCAACATAGTATTCCTCTCCTTTTTGTGTAACAAATTTTCCCTCTTATAAAATCGTTTTTAAATATTTTCCTCCTTTCGCCAAAGATTTTGCTTCCCGCAAAACAAAAATCGGCTGCGGTTTACGCAGCCGATTCGCCGTGACACGCAAGGCTTTTCGCCGCGTATACAGGTTTTGCTGTTTTCAGTGTAACAAAAAATCTCTTTTTTGTCAATACGCTATGCAGTAAAAAGCGCGTTTGCCCCTACGCACAAACCAATTGTTTCGCGTAGTAAGAGGGCGGATATATTCGGAACGGCGCTTGCGCGCTTATTGAAATTCTTGAAAACTTTCCAACTCCCTCCGTCTTTTGTCTGCGACAAAAGCCACCTCCCTCCAAGAGGGAGGATATATACGGTACGGCGCTTGCGCGCCTGTTGAAATGCATAAAAATTTTTTTGACTCCCTCCGTCACACGCGATGCGTGTGCCACCTCCCTCCAAGAGGGAGGATATATACGGTACGGCGCTTGCGCGCCTGTTGAAAAGTTTCCCTTGACAAATCAAAACGGGCATTATATAATACATAGGCTGATTCGGTATGCACGGATTTTGGCATAGACCCGATACGAAAGACATTGGGTATTCACCTGACCTTTTTCTGTGCTGCGCGACAGGCAAATTTTAAAAGAGGTGAAAAACAATGACCAAAGAAGAAAAACAGGCAATTATCGCGGAATACGCGACACATGAGGGGGACACCGGTTCGCCCGAGGTTCAGGTAGCGGTGCTGACAAAGCGCATCAACGACTTGACCGAGCACTTGAAAACCCACAAGAAAGACCACCATTCCAGACGCGGCCTTTTGATGATGGTCGGTCACAGACGCAACCTGCTTGCGTATTTGCAGAAAACCGATATTGAAAGATACCGTTCTTTGATTCAGAGACTCGGCATCCGTAAATAAGTTGGGAATTGAGGCAAGCGGCTTTCGGGTTGCTTGCCTTGAATTGCTTTTTAGAACACGAATTCGACGGGGCTTTTTCGGTCGTTTAGCGGTAAATGGAGCCGTTCAAAAAAGTGCGGACGGTTGCATTTATTGCTAAAAACCGGCTTTGCCTCGCGGAAATATAAAGAAAAAGAGGTAAAAGTATGTTTTTTAAAGACTACAAGGTTTTTGAAACCGAACTTGCCGGCAGACCGTTAAAAGTGGAAGTCGGCAAAATGGCGCAGCTTGCGGGCGGCTCCTGCCTTGTCCGCTACGGTGAGACCGAAGTGCTTTGCACCGCAACAATGGCCGCCAAACCGCGTGAGGGCGTGGATTTCTTCCCGCTTTCCGTGGATTTTGAAGAAAAACTCTATTCCGTCGGCAGAATCCCCGGCTCTTTCCAGCGCCGCGAGGGCAGAGCGAGCGAAAAGGCTACGCTTGCCGCGCGCGTGATTGACCGCCCCATTCGCCCTCTGTTCCCCAAGGATATGCGCAACGATGTCGGCGTGGTGGCAACGGTGATGTCCGTTGACCCCGACTGCTCGCCCGAAATCACCGCCATGATCGGTGTTTCGGTTGCCATCAGCATTTCCGAAATCCCGTGGGACGGCCCGATAAGCGGTGTTTCCGTCGGGTTGGTGGACGGCGAATATGTCATCAACCCCACCGCCGAACAGCGTGCAAAATCGCAGATGGCCGTGACCGTGGCTTCGACCGACACCTTGGTCGCCATGATTGAAGCGGGCGCGAACGAAGTGCCCAACGATGTGATGTTTGACGGCATTATGTTCGGCCACGAAACCAACCAAAAAATCGTGGAATTCATCAAGGGCATCCGCGACGAAGTCGGCAAAGAGAAGGTTTCCTTCCCGTCGAACGACCCCTCGCCCGAGTTGTATGAAGCGATTAAAGAATTCGCCATTGACGATGTGCGCGCCGCGCTGGATACCGACGACAAACGCATTCGTGACGAGCGCTTGAAACCCATTTATGATGCAGTACACGAGAAATTCGACGAAGCATACCCCGAAGAGGCGTCCAAAATCGAAGATTGCCTTTACAAATTGCAGAAATATATTGTTCGCCGCTGGTTACTTGACGACGGCAATCGCGTGGACGGCAGAGGCATTGACGAAATTCGTCCGCTGAATGCCGAAATCGACTTGCTCTCCCGCGTGCACGGTTCGGGTATGTTCACCCGCGGGCAGACACAGTGCCTGTCCGTCACCACCTTAGGGCCGATGAGTAACGCACAACTTTTGGACGGTATTGACGAACAGACCGAAAAACGCTATATGCATCACTATAACTTCCCGTCCTACTCCGTCGGCGAAACCAAGCCGTCGAGAGGCCCGGGCAGACGCGAAATCGGCCACGGCGCACTCGCAGAGCGCGCGCTGTTGCCCGTCATTCCGTCGGTGGAAGAATTCCCCTACTGCATTCGTGTGGTCTCCGAGGTGCTTTCCTCCAACGGCTCGACCTCGCAGGGCTCGATTTGCGGCTCTACGCTGTCCTTAATGGCGGCGGGCGTGCCGATTAAGGCGCCGGTTGCGGGTATTTCCTGCGGCCTTGTGACCGAGGGCGACCGCTTTATGACGATGGTCGATATTCAAGGCTTGGAAGATTTCTTCGGCGATATGGACTTTAAAGTGGCAGGTACCAAAAAGGGTATCACCGCCATTCAGATGGACTTGAAAGTGCACGGCCTTACCCCCGCGATTATCCGCGAGGCGCTCGATAAGACCTATGCCGCGCGTTGCTACATTTTGGACGAAATTATGCTGCCCGTTATCTCCGAGCCGCGCAAAGAACTGTCCAAATGGGCACCCAAAATGCTGACCACGAAAATTGACCCCGACAAAATCGGCGATGTCATCGGCAAGCAGGGCAAAGTCATTCAGAAAATCTGCGCAGAGTGCGACTGCAAAATCGATGTCAACGAAGACGGTCAGGTATTTGTTTCCGCTTTGGATTTGGACAACGCACAGAAAGCCGTATTCATTGTGGATACCATTGCGAACGGCCCCGAGGTCGGCGCAATTTACAAGGGCATTGTGACCCGCCTGATGAGTTTCGGCGTGTTCGTCGAAATCGTGCCGGGCGTGGAGGGTATGGTACACATCAGCCACCTCGATGTCAAACGCACCGAAAAGGTCGAAGATGTGGTCAATGTCGGCGATGAAATCATCGTGAAAGTCCTGCCGAAAGACGAACAGGGCAGACTGAACCTCTCTCGCCGCGAGGCGCTGATTGAGGTGGAGGGCTTAACCCCCGAAAACGAAGTTTCGGAACGCCGTCCTGCCCCGCGCCGTGATTTCCGCCGCGGCCGCCGCGACTAAGCAAAAACGGCAAGGCAAAACCGCAAAAAGAAATGACCCGTATGCAGAACACTGCATACGGGTTTTGTGTTGTATGGGTATTTTGTAAATCGCTTTTTACAAGGTGCGCGCCCCCGAGGCAATTTGCAAAATCCAACGCGCGTCCACGGCGTTTATTTTGCCGTCGCCGTTAACATCGGCAAGTTGTTCGGAAATCCCGTCCTCTACGGCGCGCGCGCCCGAGGCAATTTGCAAAATCCAGCGTGCGTCCACGGCATTTATTCTGCCGTCTTGATTGACATCGCCTTTGGAAAAGGCGAGTTCCAATGCGGAAATTGCCGCGTAAATTGCTTGTATGTGCGCGTCCAGCGCGGCTTGGTCTGCCTGTGAAAACGCAGAAACATCGGTGGCAAGCAAAGTATCCAACGCCGATAAGGAGTCGGGTGTATACAGCGTGCGGTCAAGTACTGATGCCGCGTTGACCGCCTCGTTGTAGGCGGTGAAATCCGCCAAACGGTATTCGGGACTGCTTAAAATCGGCGCGGTGGTGACCGTCTGCACATAGTCGCCGTCCCGACTTTCAACCACGCAGTAGTATGCCGCCGCGTCATCTTGCACCTGCGGCGCGTAATACGCTTTTGTTGCGCCCGAAATCGGCGTACCGCCCTCGTTGGAAACGGTGTCATTGCGATACCATTGGTAGGTACAGTGAATACCGACCGCGCAGACGGCAATATAGCCGACTTGCGCGTCCACCTGACTCGGCACATCGTGCACGATGGCGGGGATGGTGCAAAATGCCGCATTTTCCAAACTGTCGGCATAGCTTTCAGCGTAGGTGCCCGCGTTGCCGTATACCGTAAATTCGGTTTGCGGCGCCGTGGCTGTAATGCGTGTGGCGGTGGCGGGCAATACCAAATCGGTTAAGCAGGACGGCAGACTTTGTATGGTTTTAACGCTTTCAAACTGCAAAAAGGTGATTGCACTGCCGTCAAAGGCGCCGAAACTGACGGTTGTGACGGCGGGCAGCCATAAGTATTTTAAATTTGTGCAGTCTGTAAAAGTTTCTTTTTGCAGGGTTGTCACTTGCGGCAGAAAGGCTATTTGCAAATTGTGACAGCCTGCAAAGGCATTTGCCTGCACCGTGGCGGCCTGTGGGAAAAACGCCGTTTTCAAAGCCGCACAGCCGTAAAAGGCGTTTTTGCCGATTTTGGTCACATTTTGGAAGTCCGCTTTCGGCAAAGCGGTATTGTAAAATGTTTCTGACGAGATTTCGGTTATGGCGGGCAAATCCGTTTCGCGTAAGGACAAACAGTTTTTAAACAGATTGGCGGGCAACGAGGTGACAAGCGGCAGGGATACCTGCTGTAACGATGCGCAATTCTCAAATGCGCCGGTGCCGACCGAATCGGCATTCGGCAGAGAAATTTGTTCCAGCGTTGAACCGCGGAACGCATACATGCCCACCGTTTTCAGCTTATCATTTTGCAGTACGGTGACGCCTTTTGTATTTTCAAAGGCAGAAAGCTCAATGGATGCGGCTTCGTCAAAGGAGACATTCTGCAAATTGCCGCACCCCGAAAATGCCTTGATGCCGAACGAGGTGATTTGTGCAAAGGGGAAGTCTTGAATGGCGCTGTTTTGGAACGCGCTCATCCCGACCTCGCAAAGTCCTGCGCCGCGCACACGCACCAACGCCGTACAGCCGGAAAACGCCGAAGCGTCAATCGAAACCGCGGTGTCGGGCAGCGTGACGGACTGCAAGGCGGTGTTGTCCTTAAACGCCGACCTGCCGATACCCGTCACCACCGTGCCGTGAATGGTTTCGGGCACGGTTAAGTCGGTTTCGTTGCCGACATATGCCGTGATTTTCCCGGTTTTATCAATATCATAATCGTCTTCTTCACTGCGGTTGGAGCGCACATATTTCTGTGTGACGACACTGCTTGGCAGTTTGCCTTTGGAAATGGCAACAGCGGAAACCTTGGTGTCGGTTGAAATCGGCAAAGGCTCTTTATACTGTTTGCCGTTGATAAGCCCGATGTCCGGCCAATCGCTGTTGCTGTTGAGTACATACAAAATAATCGTATCTTTTTCGGGGCAACTGAGCGTCAGGGAAAACGACGCCTGAAACTCCCCGCCGCTTACGCTGAACACGGGGGCGGCGGTTTTGGGCTGGCTGTCTAAAATGTATTCTAAATACAAAATCCCGTTGCCGAAGTAGTTTTCACCGTCATTCTCCAACATTTTAATCGCATACTTAGACAGCATTTCCTGTGCTTCCTCGGCGGTTTTGTCGGGATATGCCGAGCGAACCACGGCAAGCCCCGCCGAAACAAGCGGTGCCGCCATAGAGGTGCCGCTCATCACCATATAGGTGTTGTTCAAATAACTGCTTTTCACATTGTCGCCGGGTGCGGCAATGTCAATCGGGCCGTTGCGGTTGGAGTAAGACGCCAAGGTGTTCGTCTGCGTGACGGCGCTGACGGTAAATGCGGATTCCACACAGGCAGGGGAGTAATAGACTTTGGAAAGGTCGGCTTTGTCATTCCCCGCCGCTACAACGACATTCACGCCCTTTTCCACCGCGGCGTTGACGGAGTCGGTCATGGTTTGGCTCTCGCCGGGGCCCGACAGGCTCATATTGATGATGTCCGCCCCGTCCGCAACGGCGCAATCCACCGCCAGCGCGATTAAGCTCGACGGCCCTTTGCCCTGGTTGTTGAGCACTTTGTACGGTTTGATTTTTACATTGCCAAGCGTGTTGTCCGCCAAAATGCCCGTGACATGCGTGCCGTGGCCGTAATCGTCCTCACAGCTGTTTTCCTCGCCCGTACTGCTGAGATTAAACCGGTTTTCCAACAGCCTGCCCTCTAACAGTTCGTGGTCGGTATCGACGCCGCTGTCCAGCACGGCGACAACAATTTCGGGGAGCTGCATTTCTGCCAGCCGCAGTTTAATCGCCTCAAATCCGATTTGTTTGGAAACCCAAGACTGTGCGGTGTCCCGTACCGTATACAGCAATTCCTCGGCACCGAGTTCCGTCCGGGTTTGGCTGTCTGCCGTTTCGTCCTGCATCATACGGATATAGTCCGGCTCCACATAGTCCACCGTGGGGCAGTCCGCATAATAGGCATACGCATTTTTGGCGGCGGTTTCGGTGTCGTACTGTAAAATATACAAATCCCGATACCCGCTGACGCATTCCGAGGCACCCTGCAAGTCGATTGCGGCGGCGGATTTCACAATCAAGCGTTTGGACTGAAACGCGCGGTTGAGTAAAACACCGTCTTTTTTTGCCTCGCTGACTGTGTAGCCGAAGGCTTCTAAAACCTCGGTGGCGGGCACGATACAGGTGTTGTTTTCAAAGCGGGCCTCGCTTTTTGCCGTGACGGTGTATGTGCCTGCGGCATTTTGCACCTGCAACACCGCACTTTTGTTTTGCAGGCGCACGCTGGTACTGCCGTCCGAAAACACGCCGATTTCACTGCCGGACATTTGGAAGGTAATCGGCAACGCGTTTTGCAAACTGTCTGCATCTGCCGTGCCGTCGGGCGCGGTCTCGACATATTCGTCGGAAATATAACTGTTGCCCTGGTCATAGGTGCGCACCATTTTCAAAAGGTTCGCCGTAAATGCAAACAAGCTGCCCGATTGCCCGTCGGATGCCGCGTAAGCCGAAGCACCCGCCGAACAGGACAGCAAGCATAGGATAGCAGATATTATAATTGCAATAAAACGCTTAAACATACGGTACCATATCCCCTCTTGCGATTCCCGAAATATTCACGTTCGATATATACTATACTATATAAATCAACATTGTGCAAGAGAAATGTTTGAAATCCCATATGCTTTATTCTTCCGAAATCGAAAAAAGGTTGTTAAATGACCGCGCCGCCGTTGACCGAGAGCACCTGCCCTGTGATATAGGCGGCTTTTTCATTCGCCAAAAAGCAAACCGCGTCGGCAATTTCTTCGGGGCGCGCAAGCCGCCCGACAGGCGTTTCCTCCGCGACGCTTTTGCAAATTTCCGTGCCCAGCATCCGCATCATATCGGTGTCCACCGCGCCCGGCGACACCGCATTGACGGTAATGCCCGACGGGGCAAGTTCTTTGGCGAGCGCCTTGGTCAGCCCGATCAGCCCCGCCTTTGCCGCGGAATAATGCACCTCACACGCGCCGCCGGTTTCGCCCCACATCGAGGCAATGTTGATAATCCGCCCGTATTTTTCGTGCAGCATACAAGGCAGTACCGCACGCGTCATATAAAACGCGCCGTCCAAATGCACGGCAAGCATTCTTTCCCAATCGCTGTCTGTAATGTCGGTAAACAGTTTTTGCTCGGAAATCCCCGCGTTGTTGACCAGCACCGAAACCGCGCCCATTTCCCGTTCGATTTGCGCCATAACAGATGTAACCGCCGCGCTGTCGGTCACATCGACTTGGTACGCGCGCGCTTGCCCGCCGCATTCTAAAATATGCTGTACGCAGGCGTCCGCCCCCGCTTTGTCGGTGTGATACAGCACCGCCACGGCAAAGCCCGCTTTGCCGAGTGCGATCGCCGTTGCCGCCCCGATACCGCGCGAAGCGCCTGTGACTGCGGCAATTTTTCGGTTGTTTTCCATACAAATGCCTCCCGCATGAAATCCTGTTTTCATTGTAGCATATTTCTTTTGCATTTGCACGCATTTCTCTTGCGGGCGGGCGAAAAATCCGATACAATACATATATATGCTATCTGTCGGGGGGGGATTTTATGGTAAAGCGCTTACCGAACGACACGCCGTTTCAACTGCCCGAAACCGAGTGGGAACTGACTTTTTCGGACGATTTTGCCTGTTTTGACCGCACCAAATGGAAGTGCAATACGATGGTAAACCCTGAAAATCCCGCGCGAAACGGGATTCGCAACAATGCGTTTTACACGGACGACGAGGACATCGTTTTTGCCAAGGACGGGATATGGGTATCTGCCGCGTGCCCGAATATCTGCTGTTGTCCGCCGAGGTGGCGGACTGTATGGAAAACGGCAAACAGTACCCGGGGCTTACGCGGAACAACCGGACGGGCAAGCTCGAAAAATTTTGGTGCGGCAATCCCGAGAAAAACGACAAAACAAAGCCTTACGATTTTGTGGTCGATTTTGTTCGCTGTTACCGCCGCCGTCGCAACGGTTTTGTTCGGCAAAATCTCTATTTTTCCCCGATGACCGCCTTGCTTTTTTGTGCGCAATAGGGTATGATATGCTTTGAGGTGATGGCGGTGGAACATACAACGGTTTTGTCGGCGCTTTCGGGCGGGCTGTATCTTTCCGAAGTCAATTTGGCGGGCACACATGACAGCGCAACCGCGTACTGCGCCTTTCCGAAACTGGCAAAATGTCAGGATTTGACCTTCCGCGAGCAGTTGGCACTCGGCGTGCGGCTGTTGGATATTCGCCTGTATCGGCGCGGCAAGCATTTCTATTTGGTGCACGGGTTTGCGGATTGCTATACGGACGACAGCAAGCGCGAAAAACTGCAATTTGACGAAGTGCTGGCTGTTTGCAAAGCCTTTTTGCGCGAAAATCCGCGCGAAACGCTGGTGCTGAGCATCAAACAGGATCGCGGCCATTTTGAAACCGCCTTTTTTGAACAGTTTTATCATACATATATCGAGCCGGACGAAACAATTTGGTATCTTGAAAACCGTGTGCCGCGCCTGTCGGCGTGTTGCGGCAAGCTCGTGCTGATGCGCCGCTGTAAACGCGCGGCGGATTTTCGCACGGCGCAAACTTGCGGTTTGGATTTTTCGGTGTGGGAAAATCAGAACTCCAAAACCGAAACCGCGCCCTGTGAGGTGGCGCTTTCCGGCGCTTGCATTGCCACGGTGCAGGACCGTTACCGCCTGCCGCCCGATGTGAAATGGGAAAAAAGCGCCAAGCCGTTTTTAGAGACCTGCCGCCCGACGAAACAGCACATCTGCGTGCATTTTTTGAGCACCTGCGGCGGCGCGGGTTGCCCTGCGGAAAACGCCCCGCTTGTCAATGCGGCATTTTCGGAATACCCACTTTGTGAAACACACGCGCAGGGGTGGTTTTTGCTCGATTTCCCGACCGAGGACTTATGCAAAAAAATTATGCTTTCCAATGCGGAAATTTACAAAGGGGATTGTGTATGAAAACATTCGGAATTGTATTGCTGTGCGTGTTGGGCGCATTGCTGATTTTCCTTTTGCTTTTATGCGGGTTTATTTTTAACAATATTATTTGGCGCAAAACCATTCCCGTGCCGAAATGGATTGAAAAAATGATTGCAGGCGGCGGGATGTCGCCCGACCGTTATCAGGACGATTTTGAAAAAGCGGCAGAAGTGTTTGATAATTTACCGCAGGAGAAAATCACCTTGCACGCGCCCGACGGGGCAACGCTCAAAGGGCGGGTACTCATCCCCGAAACGCCGAACGGCAGAACCATGCTTTTGTGCCATGGCGCCAGAAACTGCGGCAGAGGCGAATTTTGCTTTATGGTGCCGTGGCTTTTCGGGCAGGGGTACACGCTCGTACTGCCTGACCACCGCGGTTGCGGCGAGAGTGACGGCAAATATATGGGCTACGGTACGCACGAATCGAAGGACACCTTTTTGTGGGTGAACTACGCGAAGGCGCGTTTCCCCGAAAACAGCATTTTCCTGCTCGGCGTTTCTTTGGGCGGGGCAACGGTGCTGATGATGAGCAATCATGCCGATGACGACAAAATCAAGGGCATTATCGCCGACTGCCCGTACACCTCGGCGTGGGACGAATTTTCCTATCAACTGCACACCTCGTTCCATGCGCCGAATTTCCCGATTTTGCATATCTGCGATTTGTACTGTCGCCTGTTTTGCGGGTATCGCTTCAAAGAAGCGTCGCCCGTAGAGGCGGTTAAATCTGCCAAAAAGCCGATTTTGTTTATCCACGGCGCGTGTGACGATTTTGTGCCGACCTTTATGCAGGATATTTTATATGACGCGTGCACTTCCGAAAAGGAAAAACTGACCGTGCCCGACGCGGTGCACGCCAGAAGTTATTACACGCACAG
>JBJEPV010000094.1:0-1914 GCA_051881415.1 Candidatus Fimenecus sp. | reverse complement strand
AGCCAAATATTATCGGCCGCAGAAAATATATCCACCAGCTTAAAGTGCTGGTGTACCATACCGATGCCCAATTTTTTTGCATCCTCGGGCGAATTGATGGAAACCTCTTGCCCGTTTACAAAAATTTGACCGCTGTCCGGCTTATAAATGCCCGACAGCATATTCATCAAAGTGGTTTTGCCGGAACCGTTTTCGCCCAGCAGGGCGAGAATCTCGCCCTGCCGAACGCTCAGGTTGATGTTTTTATTGGCAGCCACACTACCGAAAGATTTATTTATATTCTTTAATTCAATCGCGTATGCTGCCACAAACAGTTCTCCCTTAAAACAGATTTACAGAAGGATTGAAGGTGATTAGCCCTCCGTCACACCTGCAACATAGTAATTCATAGAACCTTTGATAACGCCGTCGCAAGCGTCTTTGCCGCCTTCAACCGCTTCCAAAGCGGTTCTGTCGGCATTGTAGACGTAATAGGTGCCACCGTCAGCAGAAATGACTTCGCCGCCTTCGTTGTCTTTCAAAGCGCCTTCGGTCTTGGTGATGTTACCGTCTTTGTCGATGGAGAGTTTCACATTGGTGAACACATCCCATTCGCCGTTGACCATCATAGCCTTAACCTTTTCAACGATTGCTTTGGTTTCGGGTGTGCAGTTGTCGGAAAGCGGAGAAATGTCAACAAAGCCTTCTTTGAGACCGCCGTAGTAAATGCCAACCTTGCTCATGAAGTTTGCGGGGTCGGTCATTGCGGTTTCAATCGCAAGCTTGTAGTAAACATCCCAATTCCAAATCGGTGCAGTCAAGTGTGCAGAAGGTGCCTGTGCGGTCATATCGGAGTTGTAACCGCAGCCGAACACTTTGCCGTCTGCCGCCGCAAGCTGCGGCTGTGCGCTGTCGCAATGCTGAGCGATAACGCAGCAGTTATAGGTGTTGATAAGCGCTTCTGCCGCCGCTTTTTCTTTGGCTTCGTCGCCCCAAGTGCTGATTTTGTTTACATGCACAACTGCATCGGGATTGACGGACTGTACGCCGAGTGCAAACGCATTGATACCGGAGCAGGTTTCAGCATACTCGGTACCCCAAGCAGCAACATAGCCGATGCTGTTGTTGTTGAGTTCCAAAGATTTTAAGCCTGCCGCAATACCTGCAAGGTAACGCGCCTGATAAATTCTGCCGAAATAGTTGTTAAAGTTTTTGTCATTGGATTTGTAACCCGTTGCGTGCGAGAAGATGATGTCCGCATATTCGGGCTTGTCAGCCGCTTCTGCAAATGCATCAATATAGCCGAAGCTGATACCGAAGATAATTTTGCAGCCCTGGTTTGCCAAGGTGTCGATGGCTTTGGAGACCTGTTCGGTATCTTCGGGAACGTTATCCACAATTTTGAGATTTTCCTTCGGAAGCCCGAGCTGTTCCATGGCTTTGGTGATACCGTTGTGATGTGCAAAGGTATACCCTGCGGTGTCGTTCTGGCTGTTGATGTAGATTGCGCCTACAAGGAAATCGCTTGCAGCCGTATCGTCGGTTTTGGCATCGTCGGTTTTGCCGCAAGCTGCGAAGCAAAGCACGACCATGACAAGCGCCAGAACAATGCTGAGAACTTTCTTCATACTGTTTTCCTCCTAAAAAGAAAATAAAATATTATGAACGGCAAAGAAAGTCCCTCTCTGCCGTATCATACAACCTATTTACTGCGCGCGGAATGTGATTTCGCCGGTTTTATCGTCCATTGCGTCGACAATCGCCAACGATTCCAAATGTATTCCGCGTTCGCGAATGAGCGCGCCACCCTTTTGGAAGCCCTTTTCAATCGCAATGCCGATGCCGGCAACCGAAGCACCCGCCGAAGTCACAATATCAATCAGCCCTTCGAGTGCACAGCCGTTCGCAAGAAAATCATCGATAATCAAGACCTTG
>JBJEPV010000093.1:0-1927 GCA_051881415.1 Candidatus Fimenecus sp. | reverse complement strand
TCGAAGCGGACAACAGCGCGGTGCAGAAAAAAATTATTGTAAACACCCGCACGGATTTCGATTTCCAAGTGCCGTCTTACGAAGCAATGGTACAGGAATGTGCAGATTGGGTGCGGGCGCACCCGTCCGTCTATGCCCATTATCGGAAAGCGGATTGAGTATGCGTAACACCGTCAAACAGAGTCTCTGCATTTTGCTGATTGCGGCAACGCTGTTCTTCATTTTTTATAATTCCGCGCAAAAAGTGCCCGAGTCCAAACAGGCATCCGCCTCGGTCGCCGCAGTCATTTCGTCCGTCGCAACGGACAACGGCGAAAAAGAACCGTCGTCCTTTTCGGCGTTTTTACTTGAATATGTGCGCAAAGCGGCACACGCGGTAGAATTTTTCGTGCTCGGCGCAGAGCTTGCTGTGTGGCTTGTCGTGTTGCGCGTCAAAACAATAACAGCGCAAGCCGTGTGGAATACGCTCTCCTCCATTCTTTTGTTCGCCGTGACCGATGAATCCATACAGATTTTGTCGGGGCGCGGGCCGAAGGTGCAGGATGTTTTGCTGGATTTTGCAGGCGGCGCGGCGGCGGTGCTGTTGGTGCTGTGTGTCTGCGGCATTGTGCGTGCACTGCGTACGCGAAAACAAAAAATAACGGCGGGCAAAGCCTCGCCGACACAAATTTAAGGTGGTAGAACTATGGAAATGCAAACCGATTTTTCTCAGGTGCGGTTTCAAAACAACGGGAAATTAAAGCTGTTGATTATTGTGGGTACGCGCCCCGAAATCATTCGCCTTGCGGAGGTAATCGAAAAATCCCGCCGCTATTTTGACTGCGTTTTGGCGCATACGGGGCAGAATTACGACTATACGCTCAACGAAATCTTTTTTGAGGGCTTAAAACTCGGCGCGCCCGATGTGTATTTGAATGCGGTCGGCGATGACCTCGGCGAAACCATCGGCAATATCATCAACTGTACTTATAAGCTGATGGCGCAGATTAAGCCCGACGCGCTCTTGATTTTGGGCGATACCAACTCTTGCCTTGCGGCAATCCCGGCGAAAAGACTCCATATTCCCATATTCCATATGGAGGCGGGCAACCGTTGTAAAGACGAGTGCCTCCCCGAGGAGACCAACCGCCGCCTTGTGGACATCATTTCCGATGTGAATTTGTGCTATTCCGAGCACGCGCGCCGCTATTTGATTGAGGCGGGTATGCCCAAAGAACGCACCTATGTGACGGGCTCGCCGATGGCAGAGGTGCTCCATAAAAATCTCAAAGAAATTGAAAGCTCCGATATTCACGAAAAATTAGGCCTCGAAAAAGGCAAATATATTTTGCTCTCCGCCCACCGCGAAGAAAATTTGGATACGGAAAAGAATTTCCTTTCCCTGTTCAATGCCATCAACAAAACGGCGGAAAAATACGATATGCCCATTTTGTACTCCTGCCACCCGAGAAGCCGCAAAAAATTGGAGCAAAGCGGTTTTCAGCTTGACAAACGCGTGATTCAGCACGCGCCGTTGGGCTTCCATGATTACAACTGCCTGCAAATGCACGCGTTTGCCGTGGTTTCCGACAGCGGCACCATGCCTGAGGAAGCGGCATATTTTGCAAGCGTCGGAAAGCCCTTCCCGGCGGTGTGTATCCGCACTTCCACCGAGCGCCCCGAGGCGCTCGATAAAGCCGCCTTTGTGCTTGCGGGGATTGACGAAAAGAGCCTGTTGCAAGCCATTGACACGGCGGTAGAGATGAATAATAACGGTGATTTCGGTACGCCCGTACCCGATTATACCGACGAAAATGTTGCCGCCAAGGTTATTAAAATCGTGCAGTCCTATACAGGGATTGTCAACAAAATGGTTTGGCGCAAGTCAGAATAAAATGCAAATAAAAAAGGCTCTATAATAAATGTTGGGGTAACCGAATAGAGCCTA
>JBJEPV010000092.1:0-1937 GCA_051881415.1 Candidatus Fimenecus sp. | reverse complement strand
CGCCCGTGAATTTTGCTGTAATTTTGCGGAACGGTCAAGACCGTTCCCTACGCACGAAATGTATTTTATTAGGGTAGGGCGGGGGCTTGCTCCCGCCGTTAATTTACATCGAACCTTGCGGCGGGGGCAAGCCCCCGCCCTACCATATAAACACAAATACAAACCCCAATTTGCACAGATTTCCAATTGAGAGGATAAAGAAAAAATTTTCTACGAAGAAAACCTACAATTTAAATTTCCTGCACATTTTTGATGATGTTCTCGACCAAGGCTTTATATTCTTTATCCTTATCCATTCTGTCGGCGACGCTGTCAATGGAATGTTTCACGGTGGAATGTGTTTTTCCGTTAAAGCATTTGCCGATTTCTTCTAATGACATTCCCGTCATTTCGCGGATAATATACATGGCCATTTGGCGCGCGTCTTTGATATTTTTGTCGCGCTTGTCCGAGGTAATATTGCTGACGGAAACACCCATCACGGCGCTGACCTGCTCTAAAATTTTTTCGCGCACCACCGACACGGGCTGTGTGGTGTTCATCAGTTCTTTGATGGCGTCTTTGGTAATTTCGATGGTCGGGGTGGTGTCGAGCAGTACGCAAATGGCTTGCAATTTTTTCACGGCACCCTCTAATTGCCGTACATTATGGCTGACTTGCTCGGCAATAAATTCGACAACCGCGTCTGGAATCGAAAAAGAAAGCGCGTCCGCCTTGTTTTTGATAATCGCCATACGCATTTCAAAATCCGGCGGCTGAATGTCTGCCATTAAGCCCCACTCAAAACGGTTTTTCAACCGTTCCGTCAGTTTCGGGATTTCGTTAGGCGGATTATCGGAGGAAAGCACAATTTGCTTGCCGTTCTCGGTTAAGGCATTGAAGGTATGGAAAAATTCCTCTTCTATTGAATTTTTGCCGGCGATGAATTGAATATCGTCCACCAAAAGTGCGTCGGCGCGGCGATATTTTTCGCGCATCTCCGCGGGATTGTTGGAGAACCGCACGTGCTCGATAATGTCATTGGTGAAATTTTCGCTGGTGACATAAATAATTGACGCGTCGGGATTGCGGCTTTTCATATAATTTTCAATGGCCTTTAAAAGGTGCGTTTTGCCAAGCCCGCTTTTGCCGTAAATAAACAGCGGATTGTAGGTTTTGCCGGGATTTTCGGCGACCTTTTTCGCCGCGGCATAGGCATAGTTATTGGATTTGCCGACCACGAAATTTTCAAAACTGTTGGCGCGGTTGTTGATGACCAATTCGTCCGCAGAGGCACTCGCGGCGGCAGAAACAGGTGTTTCTTCCTCTTTTTCTTTTTCCACAAGCAAGATTTCCACGCGGACGGGAAACGCCAGCGCATTAAAAAATGCCTGTTCCAAAAGCTCGGTGAATTTTTTGGTGACAATGCCGTATTTGAATTCGTTGTCAATGGTTAAGGTGACCTTTTCCCCGTCAAAAGCAGTCAGCTGTAAGGGCGCAAGCCACAGGGAAAATACCGCGCTTGTAATGCCGCCGTCGGTTTTGATATAGGTGCAGGCGGCATCCCACAATTCGGAAAGGGATTCCATAAAACAGTCTCCGTTCAAAAGAATTTTCAAAAATACAGAAAAACAAAACCGAAGCCGGTTTTTAAAAATCGCTGAAAACCGCCGCAGGGCGCGTTTGTGCCGATTGCATATTGTCACCCGTTTTCAGGGCAAAACAGCAAAAACGGCGCTTAAAAGCGATATTTTCACAAATACACTTATTATATTAGCACAAACCGAAAACTTTTTCAACTGTTTTATATATATTTATATATATTATAATATGTATAGCAAAAAAAACAGCAAAAAGCGCTTTGTTTTGTGGGGGAGAGAAAATATAAAGTGGGGTTTGTCTCTCCAACCGTAGGGGCGAACTGTGTTCGCCCGCCCGCTGATTTTGATGTGATTTTA
>JBJEPV010000091.1:0-1941 GCA_051881415.1 Candidatus Fimenecus sp. | reverse complement strand
CAAAATCGTTTTAAAATTCTTTCCTTTCTCAAAGATTTTCGCAAAACACGAATCGAAATCGAGTAACACCGTCAATTCACTATATGCGCACGGCACAAACTACGCTTACAGTTTCTGCTGATTTGATTATAGCATACATACATTTGCGCACTACGAAATATAGTTCCTATACAGGATATGCCGTCTTTACATCAAATACCCCCGCAAGCGTTCCAACAACGCGGTATCGACCACAATTTCCGCTTTGGTGCCCTCGGGCAAAAATTCCTCGGACAGCACCTGCCCGTTCTCGCGGATTTGTGCCAACAGATGCCCCTCGGCAAAGGGAATGAGCACCGTGGCACGCGTGACGGTTTTTTGCAAAGTGTGTTCCATCGCCGCAAGCAGTGCGGGAATGCCCTCGCCCGTTACAGCGCTGATATGCACGGTGTTGCCGACGGTGGGTAAATCATACAGCGCGCGCACGCGGTCGCACTTGTTCATCACGGTAATCAACGGCGTGTGCGCACAGCCGAGGTCGGCAAGCAAGTGCTCGGTGACCTCCAAATGCTCGGCACATGAGGGGTCGGACGCGTCGCAGACATTGAGCAGTAAATCCGCCGCTTTTGCCTCCTCCAAGGTGGACTTGAACGCCTCGACCAAATGGTGCGGCAAACGGCGCACCAGCCCGACGGTATCGACCAGCATCACGCTCCGCCCGTTCGGGAGCGTCAGCTTGCGCGCGGTGGGGTCTAAGGTCGCAAACAGTTTATCCTCCGCCAACACGCCTGCCTCGGTCAAGGTGTTTAACAGCGTGGATTTGCCCGCATTGGTGTAGCCGACAATCGCCACCGTCGTTATGCCGTCTTTTTTGCGCCGTGTACGCCTATCGTTGCGGCGTTTTTCAATTTGCCGCAGTTCCTCTTTCAGCGCATAAATCCGCCGACGGATATGGCGGCGGTCGCTTTCCAATTTCGTTTCGCCCGGGCCGCGCGTGCCGATGCCGCCGCCCAACCGCGATAACGATTTCCCCTGCCCCGCAAGGCGTGGGAGCGCGTATTGCAGTTGCGCAAGCTCCACCTGAATTTTGCCCTCACGGCTACGGGCGCGCTGGGCGAAAATATCCAAAATCAGCGTGGTGCGGTCTATGACGCGCGTATGCGTTTCGCGTTCCAAATTCCGTTGCTGTGCAGGGCTTAATTCCCCGTCGGCAATCAGCAAATCGACTTCGTTATTTTCGCAAAATTCCTTGACCTCTGTCAGCCTGCCCGTGCCGATATAGGTGGCGGGATTGGGGCTTTCGAGTTTTTGCGACACCACGCAGACCGTCTCTGCCCCCGCGGTTTTGCTCAATTCTTCGAGTTCTGCAAGCGAAACCTCGCAATCATATTCGCCCGTATCCACGCCCAAAAGCACGGCGCGTTCGGGATTTTGGTTGTTCTCGTAAAAAGCCATTTTGCAACTTCTTTCCCTTGGATTTCAATTTTAGTTTACCACATACACAAAAAATCAGCAATAGAATTTCCAAAGCGCCGTATGCATATACTGTATCGGAGGTGTTTTGATGAATTGCTGTGTGACGGATTTGCGCGAAAAAGAAATCATCAATTTAAAGGACGGGTGCCGTTTCGGGTCGGTATGTGATGTGGAAATCGACACCTGCACGGGTCGCGTGCTTGCGCTGATTGTATTCGGCAAATCCAAATTTATGGGCTTCGGCGCTCGGTCGGATGACATACGCATTGCGTGGGAGGACATTGAGGTCATCGGCGACGATACGATTTTGGTGCGGTTTGACTGCCCCGAAGCGTGCAAGCCGAGCCCGAAAAAGAAAAATGCACTCGATTCCCTGTTTCGGCAAGGGTAAGGTGAGGTGAGTCGAACCCGATATGGTTTAAAACGGTATATTTTCGCCTGAACTGCGTTAAAAATCTTGCCATACGGCAGTATGGCGGCGATTTT
>JBJEPV010000090.1:0-1946 GCA_051881415.1 Candidatus Fimenecus sp. | reverse complement strand
GGAACGACACAAAGGTCGTTCCCTACAATTCGTAGGGGCGAACTGTGTTCGCCCGCGAATTTTGATGTGATTTTGCCCCTCCGTCACGCGCTTTGCGCGTGCCACCTCCCCAATGAATGGGGAGGTTTACGGAACGGTCGTACCGTTTCGCAAAATGATATCGAAATCTATGCGCGGGCGCGATGGTGCCCCAATGCAAGTCTTTTTTCTGTTTTAGAAATATTTTCCGAAAATGTGCAAAAAAAGTGTTGACAAAACAGAAATTAAGGAATATAATACCTGTACAGTACGAAACATTCCCGATTTACGCTCGAAATAGTGCTGTGCAATGAGAGGAAATGAAAAGTGAACAAAGCATTTTTTCAAAATAAAAAAGGTTTCACCCTTGTGGAACTGATGATTGTGGTTGTGATTATGGGGATTTTGGTGGCGGTTGCCATTCCGGTGTACGGCGCGGTGACCACCAATGCCGAACGCAAAACCTGTCACGCAAATTGCCGCATTATCCAAGAAACCGCCGTCAACTATTTTATGGCGGAAAGCACCTCCATTGATTACAAAGTACTTTTAAAGGGCAGCGCAACTGCAACCATCGCAAGCGCGGCGGACGCAACAAGCAAATTGGCACCGAAGTTTGTGTCTTCCTTTGAGGGCGGCGAGTTCCCGGAGTGCCCAACGGACGGTTGCTCCTATCAATTAACCGCGGTGGACGGTGACCCCGGCGAATTCCGCGTGGTTTGTTCGGAACACGGCGATAAGGAAGGCAATTTCCCGTCCTAAGGTGTAAAACAGAGAAGTACTTATTTTCTAAATCAGAAAAAATACAATTTTTTCATATTTTTTTACAAAAAAGACTTTACATTTCGATTTTATTGGTATATAATGACAGCATAAAGTTACGGAGTATTCACACTCCATAACATTTTCACAGGTATTACGGGCAAACACCCATAATATAAAAACACATATTTTTCCAAAAGGGAGAGAGTTTTATGAGAAAACTTATGAAAAGCAAAAAAGGTTTTACGCTCGTTGAATTGATGATCGTTGTCGTCATCATGGGTATCCTTGTTGCAGTTGCGATTCCGGTTTACGGCGCAGTTACCAAGAATGCTGAGAAGAAAACCTGCCAGTCCAACATCCGCATCATCAAAGAGAATGTCAACAACTATCAGATGACCGGCGGCACCAACGGTGACATGATTCCGTGGGCAACCATGGCAACCGATTTCGCCACCGCAGCCCCCATCACCGAGCCGAACCTTGTGAAGACGTTTGAAGGCGGCGAAGTTCCGGTTTGCCCGACTGATGATTCTGACTACACCTTGAAAGTAACTTATGATTCGGGCGCAGGCACTGCAACTATCGAAGTTCTTTGCACCGGCGCAGAGAAAGATGCTCACAACGCTGCATAATCAAAACGCAATATGATTTTCCGGAGAGTCGGGTTTTACCCGACTCTCTCTCTTTTTGCCCGATTTTCCAATCGGGAATTTTTATTTGTCATCCTGAGCGAAGCGAAGGATCTCCAATAGCACAAAGTTAATTTTGCACGAAACGAGATTCTTCGGCTATCGCCTCAGAATGACAATGGGGCGGATTCTTCGCCTGACGGCGCAGAATGACAAATTGGGGGTTGCGGGGGGGCGAACGAATTACATTTCGTGCATGTAGGGAACGGTCTTGACCGTTCCGTAAAATCGTATCAAATTATGCGGGCGATTCGTGAATCGCCCCTACAACCGTAGGGAACGACCTTAGTGTCGTTCCGCAAATAACATAAAATTCACGGGCGGGCGTGGAAGCCCGCCACTACGCGAAAAAATACATTGCGTGCGTAGGGGTCGGCGTCTCGACGACCCGTAAATTTTTTGCAATATAAATTGTTTATCGGTAGGGCGGGGGCTTGCCCCCGCCGTTAATTTACATCGAACCCTGCGGCGGGG
>JBJEPV010000089.1:0-1951 GCA_051881415.1 Candidatus Fimenecus sp. | reverse complement strand
AATTCATTGACAAAGGCGTATTTCAGTATTAAAATACCTTTATAAGATTGTTAAAAAAATCAATAAGTTAGGAGATATTTTGCAAATGGGACTTACAGTTGCACAAAAATTGATTAAAAGCCATTTACGCAGCGGCGATATGACCGTCGGCAGTGAGGTCGGGTTAAAAATCGACCAAACGCTGACGCAGGACGCCACCGGCACAATGGCTTATTTGGAATTTGAGGCGATGGGCGTGGAGCGCGTACGCACGGAGCTTTCCGTGGCGTATATTGACCACAACACCCTGCAAACCGGTTTTGAAAATGCCGATGACCACCGTTTCATTCAGTCGGTCGCCAAAAAGCGCGGCATTCGCTTTTCGAGACCGGGCAACGGCATTTGCCACCAAGTGCATTTGGAGCGTTTCGGCAAACCCGGTAAAACCTTAATCGGGTCAGACAGCCATACCCCCACCGGCGGCGGCATCGGTATGCTTGCAATGGGCGCAGGCGGTTTGGATGTTGCGGTTGCCATGGGTGGCGGCACTTATTATATCACGATGCCCAAAATCGTGAATGTACACTTAACGGGCAAATTAAACCCCTATGTTGCGGCAAAAGACGTAATTTTGGAAGTTTTGCGCCGTATGACTGTAAAAGGCGGCGTTGGCAAAATCATTGAATACACCGGTGAGGGCGTAAAAACGCTTTCCGTGCCCGAACGCGCCACCATTACCAATATGGGCGCAGAATTGGGGGCAACAACATCCGTATTCCCGTCCGATGAAGTGACAAAAGCGTTCTTAAAGGCGCAATCCCGCGAGGAGGATTGGATTGAACTCAAAGCGGACGAAGATGCCGTTTATGATGAAACCATTGAAATTGATTTGTCCTCCCTTGAACCGATGGCGGCTATGCCGCATATGCCGGACCGTGTAAAATCCGTCACAGAAATCGGGCCGATTAAAGTTGACCAGGTATGCATCGGCTCCTGTACAAACTCTTCACTTATGGATATGCTGAAAGTCGCGGCAATTTTAAAAGGCAAAACCGTTTGCCCGACGGTCAGTTTGTCGATTGCGCCCGGCTCGAAGCAGGTACTCAATATGCTTGCGAAAAACGGTGCACTCGCCGATATGATTGATGCAGGCGCGCGCATTTTGGAAAGTGCATGCGGGCCGTGCATCGGCATGGGGCAATCTCCCAATTCCGCCGGCATTTCGCTTCGCACCTTTAACCGCAATTTTGAAGGTCGATCCGGCACGGCAGACGCGGGTATTTACCTTGTAAGCCCCGAGGTTGCGGCATATTCCGCACTGACGGGTGTACTTTCCGACCCGCGGGAATTGGGCGCGGCACTCGACATTCAAATGCCTGAAAAATTTGACATCAATGACAATATGGTTGCTCTCCCCGCTTCTCCTGAAGAAGCCAAGGATGTTGAAGTGCTGTACGGGCCGAACATCAAACCGTTCCCGACCACCGAAAAACTGCCCGAAAGCATCACGGCAAAAGCAGTGCTCAAAGTCGGCGACGATATTACGACCGACCACATTATGCCAGCGGGGGCGAAAATTCTCCCCTACCGTTCCAATATTCCGTATCTGTCGCAGTTCTGCTTTGCGGTTTGCGACAAAACCTTTGCAGAGCGTTGCAAGGCTGAGGGCAAGGGCATTATTATCGGCGGTGCAAACTACGGGCAAGGTTCTTCGCGTGAACACGCGGCGCTTGTTCCGTTATATCTCGGCATAAAAGCGGTAATCACCAAATCCTTTGCCCGAATTCACTGTGCGAACCTGATTAACGCAGGTATTTTGCCGTTGAATTTTAAGAATGAAGCGGATTACGACAAAATCACGCAGGGCGACGAGTTAAGTTTAGAAGGAATTAAAACGGCAATTGTCAACAGTCAACCCGCCGTACTCAAAAACCTGACCACCGGCGAAAGTTACGAATTAAAATATGACTTA
>JBJEPV010000088.1:0-1974 GCA_051881415.1 Candidatus Fimenecus sp. | reverse complement strand
AGCGCGTCAAAAAGGCGTATCCCGCGTATTTTGATACATACAGCGATTTGCCGAAGGTTGTCGACTTTTTAAACGGGGTTCCGAATGTGTACTGCATCGGCCGCAACGGCCAGCATCGGTATAACAATATGGATCACTCCATGCTCACGGCGTTTGAGGCGGTGCGCTGTATTTTAGAACACGATGCGGACAAAACTGCGCTTTGGGCGGTCAACAGTGAAGAAGAATACCACGAAATAAAGGAGGGCGGCGCGTAATGGCAGAAAGCGCTTCGCGCTGTGATTTTTGCGCGTATTATGATTACGACGAAGAAGCGGAGCAGTATGTTTGCGAAATCGACTTGGACGAGGACGAAATGCTGAACTTTTTAAGTTTCAACACGCAAAGCTGCCCGTATTTTAATCCCTATGACGAATATAAAATTGTAGAAAAGCAAAATTGATTTTGATAAAAATTGCGGAGGTATCGGTATGGCACAAGAAAATAATGGGAACGAGCGCGTGCGCGCACAGCGGCAAAAAAATGCAGAGCGCATCGAGCTTTTAGAGCATTTTGTGGCGGCGGGGGTGGAAATTCCCTGCTTTGACGGCGTAATGATTGACAGCACCGTCACAATCGACAAAGGCACAACCGTTTTACCGGGCACCATTTTGCGCGGCGAAACCATTGTCGGTGAAAACTGTACGCTCGGGCCGAATACCTTGGTTGAAAACAGCAAAATCGGCAACCAAGTGACACTCAACAGCACGCAATGCTATCAGTCCACCGTCAAAGACGGCGCGAACATCGGGCCGTTTGTGCACATTCGCCCGAATTCCGTGGTCGGCGACAGCGTGCATCTCGGCAACTTCGTCGAGGTGAAAAACTCCACGATTGATACGGGCACAAAGGTGTCGCACTTAACCTATGTCGGCGACAGCGATGTCGGCAAAAAGGTCAATTTCGGTTGCGGTACGGTCACCGTCAACTACACGGGGCAGGCGAAGTTCCGCACAACGATAAAAGACAACGCCTTTATCGGCTGTAACACCAACTTAATTGCGCCCGTCACCGTGGGCGAGGGCGCGTATACCGCGGCGGGCTCGACCATCACCGAAGATGTTCCCTCGGACGCTTTGGGCATTGCGCGTGCGCGGCAGGTCAACAAACCCGAATGGTGTCTGCACCGTAACGATCCGAAAAAATAAATTGCATTTTACAAGTTTTTTGCTTGTGAAAATAGGATAAGAATACAATCAAACCGAACGCAAGGGAGAACTATGTTGTTTCAAAGAAAAACACAAAGCCTGTCGGTCGGCGCACCTGAATTTCTCGTGGTGGGGCTCGGAAATCCCGATAAAAAGTATGCCTTCACCCGTCACAATTCGGGCTTTTTGTGCGTGGATATGCTGGCGGAAAAGCACGGATTTACCGTGAAAAAATTAAAATTCAAATCCTTACTCGGCGACGCCGAAATCGGCGGGCACCGCTGTCTGGTGATGAAGCCGCAAACCTATATGAATTTAAGCGGCGAGGCGGTGCGCGACGCGGCGCAGTTTTACAAAATCCCGCCCGAACGCATTGTGGTACTGTTTGACGATATTTCCTTAGATGTCGGCAAAATCCGCATTCGCCGCAAAGGCACGGACGGCGGACACAACGGGATAAAAAATATCATTTATCATCTGAACAGCGACCAATTCCCGCGCATCAAAATCGGCGTGGGCAAAAAGCCGCACCCCGAGTATGACCTTGCCGATTGGGTGCTGTCGGAATTTAAAAAGGACGAGGAAGCACCCTTAAAAACCGCGCTCGAAAACGCCTGCGCCGCACTCGAATTGTTGCTCGACGGCAAAATTGACGAGGCGATGAACAAGTATAATTCGTAATGCTTGCCGTTGACCGCCCGCATAGAGATTCATCGAGAATTCTTGCGAAATGAAATTTTTATTTAGCGGCGTAGCCGCAATCCTTTTATTCCTCCCTCTGACGAGG
>JBJEPV010000087.1:0-11010 GCA_051881415.1 Candidatus Fimenecus sp. | reverse complement strand
TCGGTTTTTATGAAGTCTATTCTTTTTTCTGTTGCACTTGATATTATAATCTGCCTCACCCGCCCCTACAACGGGCTGTCGAGGTGTCGCCAGCCCCTACGCACGAAATACATTGCGTGCGCGTAGGGAACGGTCTTGACCGTTCCGCAAAAATATGTCAAATTTTACGGGCAGGCGTGGATTTTCTCCGAAAACGTCACCAAACGGCGGGGGTAAGCCACCCGCCCCTACGCAAAAATCCGTTTTACACTCTTGCCACGCCGGTTTCGCGGGCGGCTTTTTCGACTGCCGCGGCAACGGTTTTGCCGACTCTTTCATCAAAGGCTTTCGGCAAAATGTATTCCGCGTTCAATTCTTCGTCGGAAACCAGCGACGCAATCGCCTTTGCCGCCGCGATTTTCATTTCCTCGTTGATTTCGCCGGCTCGGCAATCCAGCGCGCCGCGGAAAATGCCGGGGAACGCCAAAACATTGTTAATTTGGTTGGGGAAGTCGCTTCTGCCCGTGCCGACCACCGCTGCACCGGCTTTGATTGCCAAATCGGGCATAATTTCGGGCACGGGGTTTGCCATCGGGAGCACAATCGGATTTTCCGCCATAGAGGCAACCATTTCCTCGGTCACAATCCCCGGGGCGGAAACGCCGATGAAGATGTCAGCCCCTTGCATCGCGTCGGCAAGTGTGCCCGTTTTCCGTTCGGGGTTGGTGAATTCCGCAATCGCCTGTTTTGCGGCGTTGAGTTTTTCGTCACCCTTGCAAATAATGCCCTTGCTGTCGCACATAATTACATTTTTAATGCCTTGGCTGATGAGTAACTTTGCAATCGCAATGCCTGCCGCGCCCGCTCCTGAAAATACCGCGGTGCAGTCCTCGATTTTTTTGTTCACCACGCGCAGGGCGTTGAGAATCGCCGCCGCGACAACCACCGCCGTACCGTGCTGGTCATCGTGGAAAATCGGAATATCGGTTTTTGCCTTTAATTTTTCTTCGATTTCAAAACAGCGCGGGGCGGCAATGTCCTCTAAATTCACGCCGCCGAACGAGCCCGCCAACAGCGCAATGCAGTTGACGATTTCGTCTACATCTTTTGAACGAACGCAAAGGGGAATGGCGTCCACGCCGCCGAATTCCTTGAACAGCACGCATTTGCCTTCCATGACGGGCATACCCGCCTCGGGGCCGATGTCACCGAGCCCCAAAACCGCCGTACCGTCGGTGACCACCGCCACCGTGTTCCAACGGCGGGTTAATTCGTAGGATTTATTCACATCCTTTTGAATTTCCAAGCACGGCTGTGCCACACCGGGGGTGTAGGCGAGTGACAATGCCTCTTTGTCGCCTGCCTTTGCGCGTGTTTTGATTTCGATTTTGCCCTGCCATTCATAGTGCAGGCGCAGACTTTCCTTTGCGTAGTCCATTTGTGTTGTTGCTCCTTAATTTGAATTATTCTTGGTTTTCGGGTCTGTTGCCCCATGCGCACACGGACAGGTGAGGACACCTGTCCCTACGCGCGAATTTATTTGTGCGTAGGGGCGATTCACTTGTCGCCCGCAGGATTTGATATGATTTCGTGGACGGACAAGGATGTCCGTCCCTACGCGGTGTTCGCCCGTTTCGTTCGTCATTCTGAGGCATAAGCCGAAGAATCTCTTACACTGCTTTTTTTATTGTATGTGAACGAGATCCTTTGCTGACGCGCAGGATGACAAACCTTTTGCGTTTTTTGCGGAACGGTCAAGACCGTTCCCTACAAATGCAAATTCCCAATCGAGAGGATAGTGCGTAGGGGCTGGCGTCCTCGACAGCCCGTGTGTTTTGTGCAGATTTTATGTGCATGCCGAGTGCGTAGGGGCGGGTTTCCATGCCCGCCCATTAAAGTTTTCTGTGATTTTGCGAAACGGTCAAGACCGTTCCCTACACGCACAAATTCCCAATCGAGAGGACATATAAAGATTATCCGCCATGTGAATTAACGATTTGCGCCGCGTCGCACGCGGCGGAACGACACTAAGGTCGTTCCCTACAAATGCAAATTTCCAATCGAGAGGATAGGGAAAAAATACCTGCCGAGTAAATTTACGATTTAATGTTCAATCCAGCCGCGGGCGCAGTCAACGGCACGCAACCAACCGTGATACAGTCTGTTGCGCTCCTCCAACACCATTTTCGGCTCGAAAATCTTATCGACTTTGCGCACGGCTTCAAGCTCCTCATAGCTTTCCCAAAATCCGACCGCAAGCCCCGCGAGGAAAGCCGCACCGAGCGCCGTGGTCTCCACCATTTTCGGGCGGTTGACTTTGGTGCGAATGAGGTTTGCCTGAATTTGCATCATAATGTCGCTGACCGAGGCACCGCCGTCCACGCGCAACTCCGAAAGTTCAATGCCGCTGTCCGCTTTCATTGCCTCCAAAAGGTCGGTCATTTGATAGGCGATTGCTTCGAGCACACTTCGTGCAATGTGCTCGCGTTTGACGCCGCGCGTCAATCCCACAATCGTGCCACGCGCGTACATATCCCAATACGGCGCGCCGAGCCCCGTAAAGGCGGGCACAAAATAGATGCCGTTGGCGTTTTCCACACTTTCCGCCAGTTCGTCACAGCGGCGTGCGGAGTCGATAAGACGCAAATCGTCGCGTAACCATTTAATGACCGAGCCCGCGTTAAACGCCGAGCCCTCAATGGCGTATTCCACCTTGTCACCGATGCCCCACGCCACGCCCGTGACGAGGTTGTTTTTGGATTGTACGCGGGTTTCGCCCGTGTTCATCAATAAGAAACAGCCTGTGCCGTAGGTGTTTTTCGCCTGCCCGGGTGCAAAACAGCCTTGCCCGAACAGCGCGGCGGGCTGGTCGCCTATCGCGCCCGCAATCGGTACGCCGACAATGTCCTCAAAACCCAAAAGACCGGGGGCGACTTCGCCGTAGATTTGGCTCGAAGGCACGGGCTTCGGCAAGATGTTCATCGGGATATTTAGCGCGTCGCAGATGTGTTTGTCCCAACAGAGTTTGTCAACATCAAACAGCATCGTGCGCGAGGCGTTGGAGTAGTCCGTAATATGTACCTTGCCGCCCGTCAAATTCCAAATCAGCCAAGTTTCCACCGTGCCGAACAGCAACTGCCCCGCGTCTGCCAAAATCCGCGCGCCGGGCACATTGTCGAGTATCCACTTGATTTTGGTGGCGGAAAAGTACGCGTCCACCACAAGACCGGTGTGTTCTTTGATATACGCGGTCAGTTCCTCGTCTTTTTTGATTTTTTCGCATAAATCGGCGGTGCGGCGGCATTGCCACACAATCGCGTTGTAAATCGGCTTACCCGTGCCCTTATCCCACAAAATCGTGGTTTCGCGCTGGTTGGTAATGCCGATGGCGGCGATGTCCGAGGTGAAAATGCGATTGGCAGAGATGACCTCCGTCACCGCTTGAAACTGCGAATAGAGAATTTCCATCGCGTTGTGTTCCACCCAACCGGGCATCGGATAAATCTGATTGAATTCGTGCTGGGATTTTGCCACAATGTTGCCGCGCTTGTCAAATAAAATGGCGCGCGAGCTGGTTGTGCCCTGGTCGAGGGCAAGCACATATTTTGCCTTTGCCAAAATGAACACCCCTGTTTCTCTTTTTAATTTTCATCTGTATTTTCAGCAGAAGTTTCTGCTTTTTTTGCTTTTTGAAGCATAAAGAAAATGCGTTGGGCTTTACCGCGTACAAAAGAGGGTATAGCTTGCTTGATGGTTGCATAATGGATATGATATACATTGAGCAAATCAAAGTATTCCGGCAATCCGGCATAGAAGCGTTCATAGCATTTTTCTTCCGGTGCGGACCACGCGGTTTCCGCAATCGCGCCGAGCCGCGGGAAAATACAGTAGTCCGCGCGGTTTTGATTTGAAATGTATTGCATATGCAGTTTCGCCTGTACGCCGCAAACGGCTTTCTCGGGTTCGGCTTCGCGTGCGTATGTTTGTTTTAAGTTGATTGCGCCGTAAGGTGCGGTCAAATCATAGGATAGGAGCGTGTCGCGCTTTGTCGCAGTCCCCAGTTTAATAAATCGGCGCTGACAGTATTCTTCAATTTCTTGCAGCGTCTTTTCGGGGAAAATCTCCGCAAAAGGGATTTCCGATGCAATCGCGTTAAATTTGTGCAATGCAATTAGGTCTGTTAAGCGGGTCAGTTCTTTTTCGGTCCAAGTGTATTTGCCTGCACTAAGCCAAATGCCGCGGTATTTGTAACGCGGTGCATCCTCAATGAACATATCGGGGATTTGCCCCATACCTTGCAGTAAAAGCTGTTTTAAGGTCTGCAAGCCGTAAAAACAGCCCGCGTCGGTTTTGCCGTAAATGTAAATACTGCCGTCGCGGCAAACCAATCGGTAGCCTTCGTCGTCTGCGATTTCCGCAGTAAGCTTTAACAAAACGGCGTTTTCGGTATTTTCATTGTCGCGGTGAATGCGAATATCAAACTGCTTTTTGACAAAATCACGGAATTCGTCAATATACGGTGCTTTCGATATGGTGGTGTCGGGTGTCAGCGTAAAGCAGGTTTTGCCGCCGGTGATAATCATTTCATTCGGCTGGGGCACAATATTGAACATAAACTTCCTCCGCATACGGGCACATTTACAGTATTTTACAATATTTATATATATTATAGCAAAGATATGCCGAAATCACAACAGAAAAACTGTAATATTTTCTCTTGCAATCGGGGAAAATTCATAGTATAATAGTTCTACCTTAATTGGGTCGTGTGCCGTGTGGGTCCTGTGCGACAACGCTCCGTGAACCATGTCAGGCGGGGAACCGAGCAGCATTAAGCGGTCAGCGAGGTGCGCCGCAGTCTCACCTGCACGGTGCATGACCGAGTTAAGGTATTTTTTATATCTTTGGAGGGCTTTCGATGTATCAGGTGCTTTACCGCAAATGGCGGCCGCAAACATTTTCAGATGTCGTCGGGCAGCCGCATGTAACCGCCTCGCTTTCGGGTGCGGTTAAAAGCGGCAGGCTTTCGCATGCCTATCTGTTCACGGGCTCGCGCGGTACGGGCAAAACCTCTTGCGCGAAAATCCTTGCAAAGGCCGTAAACTGCGAACACCCCATAAACGGCAATCCCTGCAATGCGTGCGACACCTGCCGCGGCATTGACAACGGCTCGATTTTAGATGTGATTGAAATCGACGCCGCCTCCAACAACGGGGTGGATAATATCCGCGATTTGCGCGAGGAGGCGAATTACACCCCCACCGCCGCAAAATACCGCGTGTATATTATCGACGAGGTGCATATGCTCTCGACGGGCGCATTTAACGCGCTGTTAAAAACGCTCGAAGAGCCGCCCGAGCATGTCAAATTCATTTTGGCAACCACCGAGGTGCACAAGCTCCCGTCCACCATTCTGTCGCGCTGTCAGCGGTTTGATTTTAAACGGATTGAGCCGCAGGACATCGCCGCGCGGCTGTTGTATGTCGCAAACGAGGAGAGCATAGCTCTGACCGAGGACGGCGCGATGCTCATCGCCCGCATTGCCGACGGCGCGATGCGTGACGCACTTTCGCTTTTGGATCGCTGTGCCGCGTACGGCGCGGAAATCACCGAAGGGGTGGTCAGCGACGCGGCGGGGCTTGCAGGGCGCGAATACCTGTTCGCACTGACCGAAGCGGTCGCCGAACGCGACAGCGCAAAAACGCTGACACTGTTAAATGACTTATACAACAATGCCTGCAATATGGAACGCTTACTTGCCGACTTGTTATCACACTTCCGCAATATGATGCTGGCGCGCAGTGTGCCGAATTACAAGGATTTGATTGTCTGCCCGCAGGCGGAGCTTGAAAAAATTGCTGTACAGGCGCAAAACTTTACACTCGCGCGTATCCTTTCGGCAATGGATATTCTCAATGAAACCGCCGTCCGCTTAAAGGCGGGCGCAAACGGCAGAACCGCGGTGGAAATGGCTTTGTTACGCCTTGCCGACCCGCAGTTGGATACCGATGTTGCCGCACTGTCCGCCCGCGTGGCGGAAGTCGAACGGCGGCTTGACACCGGCGCGTTCCAAACACCTGTAAAGGGGAATGCCATTACAGAAAATGCGGAACAATCTGCCCCGCAGTCCGCGCTTCTACCCGAAAAACCTGCTCCGCAGGCGGCGCAAAACCCGACACAGCCCGAGACGGGCGCACCGCTACCGTCCGCAACACCGGCGGACAAAGTCGTACCCGCGCAAAAAACACCTGCCGCGCCACCTGCCGAAACGGAATTTTCAAAATGGGCAGAAGCGCTCGAACGCTTGGCGACCATTGACCGCCCGCTTGTGCCGCATATGAAAGACTCGTCCGCGGTGGTACGCGGGGATTTACTGCTGATAAAAAGCGAAAACCCGATGCTCGAACGCTTTTTGCAGACCGGCTCGCACGCCAACTGCATTGTGCGCGCGGTGTACGATGTCACGGGTGTGAAATATAAATTGGGTATTTTCAACAGCAATCAAGCCGCGCCGAACGGCAGCACACAGCCGGAACCGCCGAAAAAAGACCCGCTTGCCGATTTGCTAAGCCGCGCCGAAACGCTCGGCGTACAAATTATCGAGCAATAAATCTGTATTTACTTTCACCGAAAGAGGAGAATAGACTATGAAAGCAAGAATTCCCAATCAAGGCCCCACAGGCGGCAATATGATGAAAAAATTGCAGGAAATGCAGGCGAATATGGAAGCCGTACAGGCGGAATTGGCCGTGGCGGAGTATTCGGCGTCTGCGGGCGGCGGCGCGGTCGATGTCACCGTGAACGGCTCGCACGAAATTAAGGCCATTCACATCAAACCCGAGGTCATGGACCCCGAAGAGCCCGATATGCTTGAAGATTTGCTGTTGGCAGCGCTCAATGAGGCAATGCGCAAAGCCGACGAAACCGCCGAACGCGAAATGGGCAAAATCACCGGGGGCTTACAAGGTATGCCCGGTATGGGTGGGCTGTTTTAATGGGGTACTCCATTCCGATTTTAGAAACGCTGATTGACGAATTTCGCAAAATGCCCTCTGTCGGTACAAAATCGGCGGAGCGAATGGCGTTTTATGTGTTGGGTTTAACCGACGAAGAAGCCCGCACGCTCGCCGGGGCAATCGTGGGTGCGCACGAAAAAATCCACCAATGCGCGGTTTGCCGCAATTTGACCGAGGACGAGGTTTGCACGATTTGTCAAAACGACGCGCGCGACAAAACCACGATTTGCGTGGTCGAAAATCCGCGGGATGTCATTGCGTTTGAACGCACCCACGAATACAAAGGGCTTTACCATGTTCTGCACGGTGCGATTTCGCCGATGAACGGGGTAGGGCCCGACGATTTGACGGTCAAAGAACTCCTTGCGCGCTTGCAGGACGATACCGTCAATGAAGTGATTATGGCGACCAACCCCACCGTGGAGGGCGAGGCGACCGCCATGTATATCGGCAGGCTGTTAAAGCCGTTGGGGATAAAGGTTACGCGCCTTGCCTACGGCGTACCCGTCGGCGCGGATTTGGAATATGCCGACGAGGTCACCCTCACCCGCGCGTTAGAGGGCAGAAGTTTGCTGTGATAAATTTTTATTTAGATTAGCGGCGCAGCCGCGCTCCTTTTATTCCTCCCTCTGACGAGGGAGGTGGCTTTTGCCGCAGGCAAAAGTCGGAGGGAGAGAAACGGTTGTAGGGGCGGGTCTCCGTGCCCGCCCGTGGATTTTGCTGTAATTCTGCGGAACGACACTTAGGTCGTTCCCTACAATTCGTAGGGGCGAACTGTGTTCGCCCGCAAATTTGATGCCGTTTCGCGGAACGGTCAAGACCGTTCCCTACGCGCACGCATTGAAAGTTCAGGGTAGGGCGGGGGCTTGCTCCCGCCGTAGGGTTTGATGTGAATTGGCGGCGGGGGCAAGCCCCCGCCCTACCGTATAAATACAAACATAAATAAAAATTTACATTCGTAAGGGGCGCTACTCACACCGTCCCGAATTATGAGGAAACTGTCATGGCAGAGAAAACACAAAACACTACAATTGCACAAAACAAAAAGGCTCTCCATGATTATTTCGTGTTGGAGAGCTTCGAGGCAGGCATTGAGCTCCACGGTACGGAGGTCAAGTCCCTCAGGCAGGGCAAATGCAACCTGAAAGACGCTTGGTGCAGTATCGTGGACGGCGAAATTTTCGTCAACGGTATGCACATAAGCCCCTATGACCACGGCAATATTTTCAACCGTGACCCCATGCGCGTGCGCAAACTCTTGATGCATAAAAAAGAGATTATGCGGCTGCTCGGCACTACCAAACAGCAGGGCTTAACCCTCATCCCCCTGTCGGTCTATTTCAAAAAAGGACGGGCAAAGGTGCAGGTGGGACTTTGTAAAGGTAAAAAACTTTACGACAAACGCGATGTCGCCGCCAAAAAGGAAGCCGACCGCCACATCGAGCGCGAAATGAAAGAGCGGATGCGGTAGGAAAATCCTACAAATCCGAAGGCATTTTTGGGGACGGTGTTCCGTATAAAAAGGGGAGAAAAATATGGGAAATATCAAAAAGAAAGACGCAACGGCGTCTGTTTTGCGCGTGCTTGCCATGCTGATGATTGTGCTTTGTCACACAATCGAAATGTATCCTATCCCACATGCCCGAGAATTAGGACCGCTGCTCGGTTTGGGCGTGGAAGTATTTTTGCTGATTTCCGGATACCTTTACGGTATGAAAACGATTCAGAATACAAAGCAATGGCTTCTGCGCAGTTACCTGAAAATTTGGCTGCCGATGTTTTTCGTTGCCGTCATGTGGTTTTTCATATTCGGTATCACGAAATATCAAGCAAATCCGTGGTGTGTTTTTATCTATCTGTTTGATATACAGGGACTTGGTTGGATTCAAGAAGCCTTAACGCCGCCGCAATGGGCAGGTGTTTCATACTGCTGGTTTTTAACCATAATCTTTATATGCTATTGCTTGGTTCCGCTTCTGCAACGCATCCGCAAAGTAATCGTTGCCCATCCGTGGCTGTTCTTTGTCGGCTCAGTTGCGGTCAGTTATCTTGCGGGGCTTGCAAAAATTCGTTTTGCATATTTTTGCGCATTCATTATCGGATACACCATCGGCGCATGCCGTCAGGCGGAAAGACCTTTACTCTCCGGAAAAATCGGCAGACAATGCCTTGTTTCTGCCGCTTTTTTCGCCGGAACCGCCGCTTTGTTTATCGTTGCAAACAAAGGCTTCCACAGCAGTAATTTTTACATATTCAGCTGTTGGCCGAATTTGGGGTGCGGTTTAGCGGTTTTCCTGTTTTGTGCCGTTTCTTTTTTCACGCAAAAATTCCAACGGCTTACGCAGAAAATTGTGCAGAACAAGGTGTTTTGCTTTGCAGAGAGTATTGCATTTTCCGTATATTTGTTGCATGTTCAATTTTTGCAATACGGATTTGACATCTTCGGACGCATCGAGAATTTGGCGCTTGCCACGGTTGCTTTTTGGGGACTTTTAATACTGTTCTCTGCGCTGTTTACTTTTGTAGACACACGCGTACAGGCGTATGTCGGCAAGTGCATTGCGAAAATAGGGGAAAACCGCAAAAATCAAAAACAACAGTATGATTGACCGCCGACTCGGCGCACCGTGAAAATACACATACAAAGGAAGTGCAATGTAAAATGCCGGAACAGAAAATCCTATCCCGTTTGCACACGCTGGGAATTCCCGAATTGCAAAAAATACAGTCGCTGAACAAACTGAACGGCGATTATATCAATTTGCTTTGCGAATTGCCCAACGGACAAAACGGAAAAATTTTAGATGATAACCGTATCTATTTTGCCAATCAAATTGATAAAACGAGTGATGACCGCTGTTACGGCGTGGCATCCGACGGCGAACAACTTGCCGTGTACGAATACGGCTGTGACGGCAAGGACGCAAAACTGGTTGTTTGGCTTCGCCTGTGATTTTGCAGAAATCTTTTCCTCCCTCTGACGAGGGAGGTGGCAAAACCGCAGGTTTTGCCGGAGGGAGAGAAGAAAAAGTCGCAAAATACAATCTCTCCCCCAGTCAAATGCTACGCATTCGACAGCCCCCTCGTCAGAGGGGGCAAAAACGTGAAAAATCAGTATCCTGTTTTTCCAAAATTTTCCTCTTGCAAAACAGAAAAAATGTGATACAATAATACTCCCACATGGGGATGAAAGGATTTCGACGGGGATATTGAACCGTGATAAGCGAGCAGCGGTGAGGTACCGCTTAAAACAGCCTCAGTTTATGAAAATAAACGACAAAGATCAAAAAGTACTTCTCGCTGCTTAATTTGCAGTGAGCATGCCCCCGAGAGGACCGCGGCTCGGTACGGCGTGTCATTGAGCGGTACATGTGCACAGGTGAGCGCCCTGTAACCTGTCACACACCAAAGGGCTACCGCGTCTTAAAGCCTGCCGCCCGGCGTTTTGACAAGGGAACACTAAAAGAACGGCTACGCTCGTAGAAATTTGCGGGAATGTGTTTTCGGACGCGGTTTCGATTACCGCCATCTCCACCAAAGAGCAAAACCTCGGTTTAAACCGAGGCTTTTGTTTTTTTATAAGCGGGAATCGAAACCGCATTGTCCATCTTTTGCGAAGCAAAAGGGACAAACAAATGCGAAAGGTTTGCGAAGCAAACGCACGAAGCGAAGCTTCGATTACCGCCATCTCCACCAAAGAGCAAAACCTCGGTTTAAACCGAGGCTTTTGTTTTTTTATAAGCGGGAATCGAAACCGCATTGTCCATCTTTTGCGAAGCAAAAGGGACAAACAAATGCGAAAGGTTTGCGAAGCAAACGCACGAAGCGAAGCTTCGGTTACCGCCATCTCCACCAAAGAGCAAAACCTCGGTTTAAACCGAGGTTTTTGTTTTTTATAAGCGGGAATCGAAACCGAATTGTCCGTTTTTTCCAGGTAAGAGATAGAAGAAAAATTGGGGTTTGTAGAGGCGAACGCATTATATTTCGTGCGTAGGGGTCGGCGTCCTCGACGACC
>JBJEPV010000086.1:0-11042 GCA_051881415.1 Candidatus Fimenecus sp. | reverse complement strand
CGCCGAATACCAACAGCCAAACCGTCGCCATTATTTGGATGTTTGTGATTTATTCGCTGTATACCGCATTCAGTTGTGCGGTGGAAAGTCCCGCGAACTGTTTCGGCTCGCTGTGCTCCCCGAACCCCGAAGAGCGTTCCAGCGCCATTTCCATTGCGTCCTTCCTGCGTTCCGTCGGGCAGTCGGGCGGTATGGTGGTTGTGATTGTGGTCGGCGCAATTATGAAAGCCGTTATGGGCGAGCAACAATATAAAAACGCCGAAGGGCAAGGCTTGGATTTGGTCATTTCCACTGCCGTTTGTGCGCTCGGCCTTGTGCTGTTCGTGATGATTTTTTTTGCGAACAACAAAGAAAATGTGCCTTTTACCCAAGAGAAGGTTAGTTTAAAAGACGCCGTGAAAGTGGTATTTACCAACAAGAACCTGTTGATGGTATCGTTGACCAAACTTGCGGGCTTCGGGCGCGGCGTATACGGCACGGTTTCTTTATACATAGCGATTTATTTGCTCGGCTCAAAGGATTTGAAGCTGGCGTTGCTGTTGCCGATGGGTATCGGCACGGCGGTGGGCACGCTGCTTGTCAATTTGGTGCTCAAAAAATTCAACACAAAGCAAACCTTTATTTTATTCTGTGTGTACGGTGCTTCCGCGCTCGGGATTTTGTTCTTGGTGTCGCGCGGCATCGGCTTTAACGACGGTTTAATTATCCCGTTCTTAATTCTCAATTTCTTCTGCGGGTTGCAACACGGCAACACCAACGTGACGCCGAACATTATGATTGCCGACTGCGTGGACGAAATCGAATACAAAACCGGCAAACGCCAAGACGGTCTTGCGTATGCAGGCTACGGGCTGTTCTCGAAAATTGCCACCGCGTTTACAAAGGGCTTGGGCCCGTGGCTTCTCTATACATGGTCGGGTTATATGGTGTCTACCGATGCGAATGTGGCATACGCCGCGCAGACGGACGGAACGCTCAACAAAATGTTGATGATTTATACCATTATTCCCGCGGTGTTTGTCATTTTACAGGGCGTGCCGATTTTATTCTATGATATGGTCGGTGAAAAGAAAGAAATGATTACCAAAGCGCTCGCCGAACGCCGCGCAGAGGCACAGCAAACCGCCGCTGACGGCGCGGAACAAGCGTAAAGGGGGGCGACAAGAATGGCAAAAAAAGAAAAAACCTTTCCGGTGAAGCTGTATGCGTTGCTTGCATTTTTTGCGGTTGCCGCTTTGCTCGCCGTCATTGTGACCGTGACCTTTCAAACCAAATATACCGGCTACCACCCCGAAGAGGTCGCGCGCGTGTACGCCGATACCGTGGTGCAGTCGGGCGACGGCTACAATGCCTATAAAAATGCATTGCCGAGCGTCAACAACAAATACGGCGATTTCATTCGCGAGCAGTATATGTATCCGATGATTTACCGCGAGGCAGGCTACAAGCCGGGCGACAAAACCGACGGTTTGAAAGGCTTTAACGATAAGTCCTATATGGGTGAAAAGAGCAAAACCGATGACGGCTCTTTGCAAGGGCAGGTCATTGATACGATGTACCCGTATTATGTCGAGCTGGTTCAAAACGGCTGGGACGATTATGACACGATTTTCACAAAATACTTTGCAAAACTCGTCGAAGTGCGCAAAGAAGTGTTCGGCGATGACTATATGACCGACGAAATTATGTTCGCGGCGCTCGAGGGCAATGTCAAAACCTACGGCAAATCCTTAACGGGTACCAAAGATGTGTTTGACGAAAACTCGGGCGAGCAGTTGGAGTTTAAGTCTATCGGCGCCTATCAAACCGCTTACGGCGAGGACTATAAGTTTACAACCGTTGTGCAAGCGGAAAACGAAATCGCGCTTGACGCTTACAAGGCGGGGCTTGATACCGACCGACTTGCGGTGTACGGCATTGCGGCGGACGAAATCACCGATGTGAAATCGTTTACCGTCGCCACGCAGACTGCGGACGGCGCAACTGTGACACAAGCGACCGTGGTGGTTGTCAAAATCGGCAGTACTTGGTATGTGGACAACACCGTAACCGATACCGCGCCGCTGTATAACTTTTACAAATAATTCGCAGAAAGACGCGGACGGTTTTTACCTGTTCCGCGTCTTTCTTTACAGAATAACAAAAGGGTTGATTTTATGAAATTTAAAAATATGGCGGTCTGCGACCTGCGCGGCTACAATTCCGTGGAGGCGGCAAGCGAAATTGAATCCATTTCCGGTGTGGCGCTGGTGATTTTGCCGAAAGATGCCGACGCGCAAACCCGCGCGGCATTTGCCAAGGTCGAAATGCAAAATGTGGCGTCCACAATCTATTGCGACGCAGACGCAAAAATCAACATTTACAACGGGAAGTTGACTTTGAGCGACGCGAATGTGTTTGACGGTGAAAATGTGTATGTGATTAACGGGAAGGCGTGCATTTTGCCGATTTCACCGCAAAAGAAAGTGTCTTTGATTGTAAACGGCAAGGCAGTGTATGACAAAAACAGCGAAAACATCGAATTGCTGACGGTGAACGGCAAAGCGGTACCGCTGGATTTGCAAGATGCGGACTGTTTGGAGAATGACGCGTTTTTACCCGTGGAAAAATTTACAGGTGACGGCGAAAATAAGTATTATGCCCCAGACCTTGCGGTTGTAGCGGCAGTTCCCAAAACCGCGCACGGAAAAGTCCTGTCGGAACACATTTGCGCCGACCCGAGCGTGCGGGAAAGCGGCGTGCAGTTGGAGGCGGAAACCGTCACCTATGCGTCGGTTGGCGAAGAGGTTTTGATAAAAGCGGATTTGCCGGATTTTTATTTGACACAATCGCTTTTAGAAAGCTTAACAGGCAATTTGATTTTAAAGGACATCGGCACGGTGCGCATAGAAAAAAAGGTCACGCCCGAGTTGTTGCGGAAAAAGGTGCTGTTGCTATGCGACATCGGTACGGTGCGCGCCACAAAAACCACCTTTGATACCGTACAGCTTTTGTGTCAGGATGTCGGCAGTATTACACGAAAATGAGTACGAGTGAAACAGAAAAAGAAACGCAATTTGATGCGGTTTACAACGAACTGTTCGGCGATGTGTATGCATATTTTCATGTGTGCTTCGGCGAGCAGAGTGCCGAGGATTTGGCACAGGAAGCGTTTTTGCGCGTGTGGAGAGCCGTGAACAGCGGCAAAATCCCCGACAACTGGCGCGCGTGGGTGTTTCGGTGCGCGGTCAATTTAAAAAATGACTTTTTGCGACGAAAATATGCCGAAAGCGGCGTACAGAGCTTTGAAACGGCTGTTCTTCCCGTAACTGTCGCGCCCGACGAGGGCGAAACGCTGGCGGTCAAAACCGCGCTGACAAGTCTTACAGGCACGGATCGCGAAGTGCTGACTTTAAAAAGTATGGGCTTTACGAGCGACGAAATCGGCGAACTGCTGTCCATAAGCGGCTCGGCGGTGCGCACGCGCTTGCAAAAAGCCAAGCAGAATTTTCAAAGCGCATTGGAAACGGAGGGCGTCAAACATGGATAAAATCGAGGCATTGTTACAACAGGCTGTGCACGCCTTTTCGCCGTCTGCGGCCGTGCGCGAACGGGTAAAATTCCGTATTTGCCCGCAACAGTTCAGCGGCGTTTCGGTGGTGTTCGTGCACAAAGACGGCGCAAAAATCATGGAAGCCGTATTTAAGCGATACGACAAGTTGATGGGGAAAATTTCGTGATTCTATATTTTACAAGCTGTTTGCATGCGGAACACAACGGGGAATTCCAATAAAACCCATTGACAGAATGGAGAAAAACGCATATAATAATACTGCAAGGCAAACTACCTTGCGTAGGCTGTGAGGGTATCTGCTCGGTCAGTGAGTGGACCGGAGCCGCTATATCGGTTAGCATTTGTCCGTACTCTGACTATGTCTTTAGGCGAAAAAATGCAAAGCAAAAAGACTTGGGCACTTCGGCAACCCGAAGTGCTCTTGCTATTTAGAGGACGGATATGGGCGTTTCGCAATGCTTTGCTGTGTATAACACACTGCTGAATAAAAAATATGTGCTGACTTTAGAGGGGAATATAAAAATAGAACTTTTCTTTTCAAAAAAGAATTTAAAGCACTTGTTGGGACTACATAAACTGACGGATATCGAATTGGTTTCCAAACGCTCCGGTGCGGTTGTTTATCAACTTATCAAAAATGAGACGATAAACGATGCTTTACTGCAAAGCAGTATACGGTACAATAAAATTGCAGAACGGATTCTCTATTTTTATTTGATTCCGATTTTGTTAAACAGCAAAATTATTATTGATTTTGACCCCCAAAAGATACCTGATGCTTATGTGTCCAAATTAAAAAAGACAGACTATATTCTATATAAGTATATTGATGGGAATACGATTGCACATCTTACACTGTCCGCAGCCGGTTTTCAAAAGTATTATCCGGAAACTTTTTTTGTTGAGCACTCAAAAATGTATCTGTCCGACCAAAAATTGTTAGATGTTCTGCGAGTAGATATAATTGAAATGTGAAGGTTGCTTTGCGCGACCTTCTTTTTTTATAAAGATTTGTGTACACACATAAAAAATATGTTGTACTTGCACACAAGATATGGTATAATCTTATAATAACTATACCTATTTGTATTTGCAGGCGTTTTTTGCGGCAATACAAAGAACGGAGAAGCAAACTATGCGGGAAGAACAGCAAAAGCAGGATTTAATTATCGGCAGAAACGCCGTGGCGGAGGTTTTCAAATCCGACCGCACGGTGGATACGCTGTATCTTCTGCGCGGCGAGAAAAATCCGGCGCTTACGCGGTTTGCTTCGCTCTGCCGCGAGGCGGGCGGCGTCGTGAAAGAGGTGGACCGCAAAAAGTTAGACAGCCTTTGCGGCGGTGCCAATCATCAGGGGGTGGCGGCGTTTGTTGCGGCGCACGCGTATTCGAGCGTCGAAGAAATTTTGGCGTACGCGCGCGAAAAAGGCGAGCCGCCGTTTGTGGTAGTTTGTGACGAATTAGAAGACCCGCACAATTTGGGCGCAATTATCCGCACGGCGGAGGCGGCGGGCGCGCACGGGATTATCATTCCGAAGCGGCGCAGTGTTTCGTTAAATTACACCGTCGGCAAAGCCTCGGCGGGGGCGTTGGAATATATGCGCGTAGCGCGTGTTGCCAATCTCCCCGCAACCTTGGAGGACTTGAAAAAAGCCGGGCTTTGGATTTACGGCGCAGATATGGACGGGCAAAATTACCGAAAAACCGATTTCTCGGGCGCCTGCGCGCTGGTGATCGGCTCGGAGGGAAACGGTATGGGGCGGCTTGTCAGTGAAAAATGCGATTTTATCGTCTCTTTGCCGATGCACGGCAAAATCAATTCTTTGAATGCTTCGGTTGCGGCGGGTATTTTGATGTATGAAATCGCGGGACAAAGAGAAAGCGGATTTGAGGTGTGAGCGATGGAAAATAAAGATGTTTTTTCGGGACTTTCCGTGGACAAAATCCTTGCAGAGGTCAAGGAGCAAAAAGGAGAAAAGCTGCACCTTTGGTCTATGGATGAAATTGATAAACTGCTTGCAGACGAAAATGACGCACAACCGCAGTCCGCGGCGGTACCGTTGCCGCATACGGTGCAAACCGAAGCGGTATCCTCGCCTGCCGAAGCGACGGCTTCGGGGGCAGACGGCGTGCCGGAGAGCGCAGAGCCGTTCGGCTTTGCCAATTTAAAAGCGACTGCGCGCCACGCGGCACAGGTAAGCGAAGTTGCAGAGGACTTGACCGCAATCGAAAGCCAACAGCCGACAGAATCGGAAAAAACGGAAGCGGCAGAACAGCCCAAACCGCTGTTGGAAGGCGCTGTACCGCAAACGCCGGCACCGGCCCCGCAACCGGCAGAGAATTCTGCGCCGGAAACACCGTTGCCCGGGCAGATTTCGATTGAGAAAACCCGCGTGTTTAACGAAGTGGAAGCGCACGCGGTGCATAATGCAGACATCGCGCATCATATCGGGCAACCGATTTTGCGCACCACCACCGGTGAGTTTGACCCGGTGCCGCCGCCGAAAAAGCCGTCGGCTATGGAAACGGATGCACAGCGGGAACGCTTTTTGAACCGCCCCGAGCAAAAACTCGAAAAAACGATGGAGCATAAGGAGTTGCTTTCAAAACTCCCGCCGAAAACCATCGAGCGCCCGGGCGTAATTGTACGCAAAGCGCCGGGGCAGGTGACGGGCTCAGACGGTTTACAGGCGATTCCGACGCTCGTTTTGCCTGAGGACGAATTGAAAGCCCAGCGCGAAACCGAGACAAAAGTGCAGGCGGGTACGCTCAAAAGTGCGGCATATGCCGCGGCGCAGGAGGCGGAAGATGCGCCGCTTGCCGACCAAATGATGTTAGAGGGCTTTGACAATGCCGAGGAGCCCGTGGAACAGATTGACGAAGCCGAGGCGGAAATTTCCCTGTTGAAACGCCGCCGCGAAAAGGCAAAAAAATTCCGTTTGTTCCCGGGGCTGGAAACCGAAGACACCGCGGAAGACGAAACAGGCGAAACGGAATATACCGACACAACGGATATAGATATAGATACAGAGAAAACCCGTGTGCAACCGGATTTTTCCGAACCCGCAACGGAAACGGATTCTGCGGACGGTGCGGACTTTGCGGCAACGGACGGCGAGACGGACGGGGAAATTGACCGCGCTGTGGCAAATGACCGTAAAAAAGCGAAAAAACAAGCGGCACCGATTACGGTACTGCGGGAATTCTACGGGCCGAAGGACGGCCGCGCGGTATATGACATTTTCCTTACCGAAAAGCGCGGCAGTACCGTGCGGCTGATTGTGTTTGCAGTGTTGACGGCGGCGGCGGTGTTCGCGTCGCTGTCTGTGCGGTTGTTCGGCGATTTTACGCTGTTCAACGGTAATGCTTCGGTGTATTCCGCCGTCAATTTGGTCTTCCTTGTTTTGGCGGCGCTGTTGTCACTGCAAGAATTGAAAACTGCCCTGACGGGGCTGTTTGCGGGGCGCATTACGGCGGAAACGGGGCTGTTCAGCGCGCTTGTGTTTGCGCTCGTGCAGGTTGGGGTTTCCTATGCTTTCCCCGAAAAACTGACGGTTGTGCCGCTTTACACGGCGGTGGCGCTGTTTGTGTATGCGCTGTATTTTGCGGGCAAAAAGCGCAAGCTGAAAAATGATATTTGCAATTTTGAAACCGTGGCGCAAAATTTTGACCGCTTTTATACCGTCGGCAAAATTGAGGATACGGAAACCGCATTTGAAATCGGGCGCGGGCTGTTGCTCGGGGACCCCGATGTGCGCTATTCCAAACGGATTTCGTTCCCGTCGCATTTTGTGGAGATTTCCAAACGCAATGACCGTGCGAGCGGGATTTATGCGCTGGCGTTGCCGGCGGCAACCGTCGCGGCAGGCGTTATCGGCGCGATTACCTGCTTTACATCGGGCGATGTGTTTACGGGTGTTTCCGCGATGTGCGCTGTGGCGATTGCCGGCTTGCCGATGAGCGCAACGCTCGTTACGGCGGCATCCATGCGTGCGGTAAACCGCCGTCTTTTACGCGAGGGCGCGCTCACCGCGAGCTTTGACGCGGCGGCAGAGGTGACGGCGGCCAATGCAGTTGTGCTCGATGCCGCCGAGCTGTTCGACGCGGCGAACTGCCGTTTGCGCGGGATGAAAATGTATCATAAAATGCGCGTGGATGAAGCGCTTTTGTATACTGCCGCAATGACCATTCAGTCGGGCGGCACGCTTTCCGCGGTATTTGACGGCGTGATTTTGCACAAGCGCGAAATGCTTCCGCAGGTGGAATCGCTGGCGTATGAGGAGCGCTTGGGCTGTTCGGGCTGGATTTATAACCAACGCGTGCTGGTCGGCAATCGGGATTTGTTGTTAAAGCACAATGTCGATGCGCCCACCCGCGAGGAGGAACAGCGTTTTCGCAAGGACGGCTGTGAGGTCATTTATCTCGCAGTCGAGGGCAAAATCGCGGCGTTGTTTGTGGTCGAATATGCGGCAAACGAACGCCTTTGCGGCTATTTGCAGGATTTGGAAAAGTACGGTATCAGCATTTTGATTCGTACCACCGATCCGAATATTACCGAGGGGCTTATTGAGCAGTATTTCTCTCTGCCGCATAATTTGGTAAAAATCATCAGCCCCGTGGCGGGCAAAATGTTCCGCGACTTGACGGAGGAGACGCCGCAGCCTGCGGATTGCGGGGTGCTGCACAACGGGCGTATCACGGCATTTTTACGCGCGTTTTTGTCCGCATTTGTTTTGGAGGAAAAAACGAAGCTGGCGCAAATCCTATTGTATATCGGTGTGGGTTTGAGCATTACACTGCTTGCGGTGCTGAGCTTCTTTACAGCGCTTACGCAGGCGGGCGCTTTTGAAATATTGGTCTTTGAATTGCTTTGGACGGCAATTTCGGTGCTGGTTCCGAACGCAAAAAAGGTGTAAGGCAGGTTTTTTAGAATGGAATGGCTCACAGAAGCGGCCTTGTGGCTGTGGCATAATCAAGAATTTCAATTTGCGCTGGATGCGGCGTGGAAACTGGCGCTTGCCGTGCTGTTAAGCGGCATCATCGGCTTTGAGCGTGAGCATTCGCACCGTCCGGCAGGCTTCCGCACGCACATTTTGGTGGCGGTCGGGTCGGCGCTGATTATGCTGACCTCTGTTTATATTGCCGAAAAATACAAGGGACAAATGAATGTGGACATCACCCGTATGAGCGGGCAGGTGGTCAGCGGTATCGGTTTCCTCGGCGCGGGCACGATTTTGCGTGAGGGATTTTCCGTCAAAGGCTTAACCACAGCGGCGAGCCTGTGGGCGGTTTCGTGCATCGGCATCGCCATCGGCGCGGGCTTTATCGCGGGCGCTGTGGTGGCAACCTTGGTGATTTATATTACGCTCAATTCGCTCAAAAAAGTAGTTGTGCGCGGCAAGGCGGGCAAGGCGCTGTATGTGGAAGTGAAAGACCTTGCCGAGCAGGTGCCGAAAATCTCGAAACTGATTAAACGCACGGGCACCGTGGTGCACTCGATGGAAATTCTCTATGATAATGACTCAAAGTTGCGCAAAAAGAAAGATACTTCCACCATTAAGGCGCTGATTTTCCCCAAAACCGACGACGCCTTAAAAATCATCATCTCCACCTTGCAGAATGATGAAAATGTTGTGGATGTGTATATGGATTAACTGTATGAAAACCCGTAGATTTGTCTGTGACAAACTGCGGGTTTTTGCTTGAATGGTATTGCTAATGTTCGAGATTTAGAATATAATGTATTTTGGAAACGGTGGTGGATAAAATGGGATTTTTATCAGCAAGACAAGCAGCGGAAAAGTGGGGGATTTCCCAACGGCGTGTTGCGGTGCTTTGCGCTGAAAATCGAATTGAAGGCGCAGAAATGGTCGGTAATATGTGGATTATCCCGAAAACCGCCGCAAAACCGAGAGATGCAAGAAGTATAAGATACAATAAAGAAGAAAAGGCTGCTAAGCCTTTCTTAAAATGGGCGGGCGGCAAAGGACAGCTATTGCATGAAATTGAACAGTACTACCCATTTGCAGACGGTAAAATCAAAAAATATGCCGAGCCGTTTGTCGGCGGCGGCGCGGTTTTGTTTGATATTTTGAATAAATATGATTTGGACGAAGTTTATATTAGCGACATAAATGCCGAACTTATGAACACATATCGTGTTATTCGTGATGATATTGATAGTTTAATAGAATTACTTGTTGCGTTGCAAAACGATTTTTTACCGATAGATACGGATGCCCGAAAGGCTTATTATCTGCGTAAGCGTGCGCGTTTTAATGATTTAAAAGTAAACGGAAACGAAAGTTATCGTGTTGAAAAGGCGGCGTTGATGATATTCTTAAACAAAACCTGCTTTAACGGCTTATACCGTGTAAACAAAAAAGGTTTGTTTAATGTTCCGATGGGTGCTTATAAGAATCCTTTGATTTGCGATAATGACAATCTTCGGGCAGTATCGGAAAAATTGCAACGAGTTACCATTGTATACGGAGATTATAAAAAGTCTGCTGATTTCATTGATGAGAGCACATTTGTATATTTTGACCCACCGTACAGACCGATTACAGATACGGCAAGCTTTACAGCCTATACTGAAAATGCATTTAACGATGAAAAACAACTTGAACTTGCAAAATTCGTTGACGAAATGAATAAAAAAGGTGCAAAAATCGTGATAAGCAATTCCGATCCAAAAAATATAAATGCAGAAGATGATTTCTTTGAAAAAATTTATGCTACTTATAGAATTAAAAGTGTTGAAGCAACTCGAATGATTAACTGCCAAGCGCAAGCGAGAGGGAAAATTAAAGAATTGCTTATTTCTAATTTTTAGGGAGATAAACAATATGAGAGATTTTAATGAATGGTTTACTGCTTTTAAAGAAAATATAGCCGATTATAAGTATTATACAGATTTTGATAAGGTTTATCGAAATGTGGAAGGTGTTAAGGTCGAACTTAATATTCTAAATTCACTTATTGGCTCAAAAGATATTGAAAATGATTTCAAGAAGTTATTTAAGGATTATCCACAAATCATCAAGGCTTTGCCAGTATTGATTGCAAAACGCGAGAAAGAAATTTACTGTCAGGACGAAAACGGCGGCGTTACATATACATTTGATTACGGTAGATATTGGCCAAATAGCCATAAATTCAAGAGTGGCGAAGATTATGCTTACTTTATGCGAGAGACAGGTCTTTTTGACTTGCTTAGCAATCATTTAATCAGTAATTTAGTGGACTATGTAACCGGTGTTGAGGTAGGTTTGGATTCAAACGGTAGGAAATCCCGTAGCGGTGATTTGATGGAAAATCTCGTTGAATCTTTTATTGTCAAAGCCGGATTTCGTAAAGACGAAAGTTATTTCAAAGAAATGCGACTAAGTGATATTGAAAAGAAATGGAATATAGATTTATCTAATATTTCAAATTCCGGCAAAACAGAAAAGCGTTTTGATTTTGTTATAAAAACTGCAAATATGATT
>JBJEPV010000085.1:0-11061 GCA_051881415.1 Candidatus Fimenecus sp. | reverse complement strand
AGGGAACAACCTTAGTGTTGTTCCGCAAAATAACATCAAAATTCGCGGGCGGGCGTGGAAACCCGCCCCTACAAACGGGCGCGCAATGCACGCCCCTACGCCCATATTGTATTTTATGCGTAGGGAACGGGCAATGCCCGTTCCGTTAGCATCTCTACAAACCCCAATTTATGTCTCCGCTTTTCCCGAGGGCGGAATGCGAAACGGCGCCCGAGCAAAAGCCCGAACGCCGTTCCGCTGTGGATGTGGGGTGTGAAAGAGAAGGATATGGATATTTAAAACGGGTTTGGCGGAAGGGGTGTCCGCCGCACCGCGTTTTACGGAATTTAGCGCCGCACCGTTGCGGCGAGAGGGGCAGGGGGAAATGAAAATCATACGCAAGTGTGCCTATTTTGTATTGGGCAGTTTGCCCGTCGCCCCACCCGGTTGTCATTCTGAGCCGTCAGGCGAAGAATCTCTTGCAAATGTATATCTTTTTTAATTTTAGATTCTTCACTTCGTTCAGAATGACAAGTTTTATATTTTGCTGTGTAATTGCGGGCGGGTACGCCCGTCTCTACGCGGTGTTCGCCCGCAAAAAACAGATGTAATCTATTGCGGGGCGTCGAGGACGCCGCCCCCCTACAAGATGTCATTTCCATTCGAGAGGATAGGTAAAGAACCGTAGAAAGTAAACCAACGATTTGCCGTTGCGCAGACGCGACCATTCGAGAAGAGAGGGTAAAGGTTACCTGCAAAGCAAACCTACGATTCGACCCTGCACTGCGGGCGGGGACGCCCGTCCCTACGCGGTGTTCTCCCGCAAAAAACAGATGTAATTTATTGCGGGGCGTCGAGGACGCCGCCCCCTACAAGATGTTATTTCCATTCGAGAGGATAGGTAAAGAACCGTAGAAAGTAAACCAACGATTTGCCGTCACGCAGTCGCGACCATTCGAGAGGAGAGGGTAAAGGTTACCTGCAAAGCAAATCAACGATTCGCGCCGCGCCCTGCGCGGTTAGACGGCTTCGCTGTCCGACGGTAAGGGCAGTTTTAACTGCTCCAACTTCGGAATACGCACAATGTATTCGATGTATTCGGGCGTTTCGCTTTTGGCGGCGTCTGCGTCCACACCGGCGCGGCGAATGGTGTCCACCGCGTGGTTTAAGGTGTTAATGAACACGCGCACATCGCGAATCCCGCGGAAATTGTTGCGGGTTTTACCCTCTTTCGAGAGCATTTGTTCAATCAGCCGTTCGCTTTCGGCAACCGTCAAGCGGCGGTCAATCATAATGCCGAGCGCACGGGCGCGGCGGTCGTCATCTTCGAGTTGTAACAATGCCCGTGCGTGGCGTTCGGTAAGCCCCGCGCGCGTCAGGCGGTAGCGCATATCCTCGGGCAACTGTAACAGGCGCAGTTTGTTGGAAATCGTGGAGCGCGCCTTGCCGAGTTTTGCCGCCAGCTCCTCACGGCTCATACCGTATTCAGAAAGCAGGCGGTCAATCGCCTCTGCCTCTTCAAAGAAGTCTAAATCCTGCCGTTGCAAATTCTCAATCAATGAGAATATCGCGGAGTTCTTGTTGTCGATTTCGGTGACGATGGACGGGATTTTGGAAAGTCCCACAAGCCGCGCCGCGCGCAGCCGCCGTTCGCCCGAAATCAGTTCAAACCGCCCGTCGTCCAGTTGGCGCACGGTAATCGGCTGTAAAATGCCGTTTTGGCGAATGCTTTGCGCCAAGCCTTCTAATTCGTCATAGTCAAACCGTTTGCGCGGTTGGTTGGGGTTCGGGATAATTTGTTCCTGCGGGATTAAAAAGATTTGTCCCGTACTTTTCACTTTCGGTGTTCGCATAAGAAAAAACCTCCGCTGTGCTTGTCCTGTGACACAAGAATAGCACGCAGAGGTGTAAAAAGTAAAGAAAAACCGTTCGCCCAAAACGGCGGTGTTTCGCGGATTTTTCCGCTTATTTTAAGGGATTTTTGGCGATTTTGGCAGAGGGGCGCGGATATTTTGACGGGGTTTGCGATATTTTTTCAATCAAAAGCACGCGCCGCGGTGTGTTTTCGACCAAATCAAACACTTTATCTGCCGCAATTTTTCCGCCCAACAACCGCAAAGCATTCTTTGCGCCGTCGATTTCCGCATCGGCGTTGGTGGATTTCATGGAGAGGAATATACCGCCCAATTTCACAAACGGCAGGCAGTATTCCGCCAAATTACGCAAATCCGAAACCGCGCGGGCGGTTGCAAAATCGTATTTTTCGCGGTATTTCGCGCTTTGCCCCGCCTCTTCGGCGCGCGCGTGCACCGTTTCGCCCGAAAGCGAAACCGCAGAAAGCACGGTTTCAATAAAGCCCAGTTTCTTTTTGGTGCTGTCTAAAAAAGTGACCTCTAAATCGGGGCGATACAACTTTAACACAAGCCCCGGAAAGCCTGCGCCCGTGCCGACATCCATAATTTTTGCGTGTGCGGGGATTTCCGCCGCGCCGAACAGCGAAAGGCAGTCGGCAAAATGCTTGACGGTCACTTCGTCCGGCTCGGTAATCGCCGTCAAATTGAATTGTTTGTTGGTTTCTACGAGCAATTCGGCGTAAGCGTCTAAACGCGCAAAGGCGTTATCGTCTACCGTCACGCCGAACGGCTGTACCGTCTTTTCTAAAAGTGTACGGTTGAGCATCACACGCCCTCCTTTGCAAGGTAAATGAGCAATACAGAAATATCCGCCGGCGACACCCCGCTGATGCGCGATGCCTGCCCGACATTTTCGGGGCGGATTTTGCTTAACTTCTCGCGCGCCTCCAACCGCAGGCCGTCAATCGTATTATAATCGGTATTTGCGGGGATTTGCTTGCTTTCCAGCCGCCGCATTTCGTGGATTTGCGCCTGTTGGCGGCGAATGTAACCCTCGTATTTCAGTTCAATTTCCACCTGTTCAAACACTTCGGGGAGCAAATCGGGGCGCGTTTTGTCAAACGGCGTGAGCAGTTCGTAGGTCAACTGCGGGCGTTTGAGCAGTTCCGCGAGTTTCACGCCCGTTTTTAAGGGCGATGTTTCACGTGAAACAAGTAATGCTTGCAATTCGTCTGTCAAAGGAATAGACGCGTCCTCTACCCGCTTGCGCTCTGCATCAATCTGCGCTTTCTTTTTTAAGAACCGCGCATATTTTTCGTCGGAGACCAACCCGATTTCGCGCCCAAGAGGCGTTAAACGCAGGTCGGCGTTGTCCTGCCGCAGTAACAGACGGTATTCCGAGCGCGAAGTCATCATACGGTAGGGGTCCATACACCCTTTTGTGACCAAATCGTCAATCAGCGTGCCGATATAGGACGAGGCACGGTCGAGCACAAACGCAGGCTTGCCCTGCACCTTGCGCGCGGCGTTGATGCCCGCGATAAGCCCCTGTGCCGCCGCCTCTTCATAGCCCGAAGAGCCGTTGAATTGCCCTGCCCCGAACAGCCCGTCCAAATCGAGAAATTCCAAAGACGGTTTTAATGCCAGCGGGTCTACACAGTCATACTCAATCGCGTAGGCGGTGCGCATGACTTCCACATTTTCAAGCCCTTTAATGGTGCGCAAAAACTGCAACTGCACGCTTTCGGGAAGCGATGAGGACATACCCTGTAAATACAATTCCTCGGTATCTAACCCGCACGGCTCAATGAACAGTTGGTGGCGCTCTTTTTCGGGGAAGCGCATAATTTTATCTTCAAAACTCGGGCAGTAGCGCGGCCCCACGCCGTGAATTTTGCCGCTGTATAGCGGCGAATACTGAATATTGTCCAAAATCACCTGTTTGGTGTCGTCGTTGGTGTAGGCTATGTAGCACGCGGCGCGGTCAGGCGCGGGCGCGTCATTGTCAAAGGAAAAGGGCGTGGTGTTTTCGTCACATTCCTGCATTTCCAGCACGGAAAAATCCACACTGCGGCGGTTCACGCGTGAGGGCGTGCCGGTTTTAAAGCGGCGCAACGGAATTTTCAGCGCATACAGCGATTTCGAGAGTGCGGTTGCGGGGAACATCCCGTCCGGCCCGCTTTCATAGGAAACATCACCGATGTAAACCCGCCCGCCGAGAAAAGTCCCCGTGGCAAGAATTACGGTTTTTGCGGTGTAAATTGCCTCTAATTTGGTGGCCAACTGCCAAAGTCCTTCGCTGTTTCGGTGCAAATCCACCACTTCTGCCTGTTTGACATCCAAATTTTCCTGCAATTCGAGGGTGTGTTTCATCACTTTGGCATATTCGCGGCGGTCAATCTGCGCGCGTAAAGAGTGCACCGCAGGGCCCTTGCCGCGGTTGAGCATACGCGTTTGAATGGCGGTTTTGTCCGCCGCCTTGCCCATTTCGCCGCCGAGCGCATCAATTTCGCGCACCAAATGGCCTTTTGAGGTGCCGCCGATGGACGGATTGCACGGCATATTGCCAATCCAGTCGAGATTGATGGTGAATACAATCACCGAACACCCGAGCCGCGCCGCCGCGAGCGCCGCCTCAATGCCCGCGTGCCCCGCGCCGATAACGGCAACATCATATTGTTTTGCAAAGTATTCCATAGTGATACCTCATTTATATGGTAAAAAGTCAATGTTGTTGTGTTGTAGGGGCGGCCGACCTCGCCGCCCGCGGACAGTTGAGGGCACCTGTCCCTACGGATTGTAGGGGCGGGTTTCCACGCCCGCCCGTTATTCCTCCCTCTGACGAGGGAGGTGGCACGGCGTAGCCGTGACGGAGGGAGAGAAACGGAAAAAATCTCTCCCCCAGTCAAATGCGTTGCATTTGACAGCCCCCTCGTCAGAGGGGGCGTAAACGGCGGGCGAACACAGTTCGCCCCTACGAATCGTAGGGAACGGTCTTGACCGTTCCGTCAAATACCATAAAAATCCGTGGGCGGGCGTGGAAACCCGCCCCTACAATTCGATATACAAATCCCAATTTGCACAAATTTCCAACCGAAATCATTGGGGAAAAATAACTATAAAGTAAACCTATGCTTCACTTACCGACGCAGAATTGCGAGAAAATCTCGTTGACCACCGATTCGGTGGCTTTTTCGCCCGTGAGCGTGTCCAGGCTTTCGATTGCTGCGTCAAGGCTCACATTCACCGCGTCACGCGTCAACCCGCTGTCCTGCGCGGTTTTCGCCTCTTTTAAACTTTCCAGCGCCGCCAAACAGCAGGCGTGCTGGCGCTCGTTCATCAGCGTTGCCGCCGACGGGTCAAAATCTGCCGTACCGAGCGTTTCTTCAATCGCTTTTTCCAAATTTTCAACGCCCGTATTTTCTTTTGCGGAAATATAAACCACTTTATTGAACACCGCGTCTAATATTTTGGTATCCCACGCGCCGTCCAAATCCGTTTTGTTGACTACGGCTATCGCCTTTTTGCCTTTGCAAAGGGCAAACAAGTCGGTGTCCGCCGCGGTTAAGGGGGCGGAATTGTCAAACAGCGCCAATACAAGTGCCGCGTTTTCAATTTTTTTGCGGGCGCGTTCCACGCCGATGCGCTCAACCGTATCCGCCGTGTCGCGCAAGCCCGCCGTGTCCGACAGGCGCAATACGACATTGCCAACCGTGACGGTTTCCTCCACAATGTCGCGGGTGGTACCCGCAATATCGGTGACAATCGACTTTTCCGCGCCGACCAAAACATTCATTAAGGTGGATTTACCGACATTCGGCTTGCCGACAATCGCGGTATCGACACCGTTCAAAATCACCTTGCCGCTGTCAAAGCGCGCAAGCAGGGTTTGTAAAGCGCGAATGGCATTATCAATCGACTGGGCAATCGCGTCGTCGGAAAGGTCGTCGATTTCCTCGTCGGGGTAGTCCACCCACGCCGCAAGCGACGCAGAAACCGATTTTAAATCGGCGGAGACAGCGGCGATTTCACGCGAAAGCGCGCCCTCTAAGGTGTTAAAGGACGCCGCGCGTGCTTGTTCGCCCTGTGCGGAAATCAACTGCATCACCGCCTCGGCTTTGGCTAAATCGAGTTTGCCGTTTAAAAACGCGCGCTTGGTGAATTCCCCCGCCTCGGCAGGCACGGCGCCGCTTTGGAGCGCCGCGCGCAAAACCTGTTTCGTGACATACAACCCGCCGTGGCACGAAATTTCCACCACATCCTCGCCGGTGTAACTTTTCGGGGCGCGGAAAACAGTCGCAATCGCCTCGTCCAGCGGCTTTTCGTCTAAAAAGACCGTTCCAAACGCGGCTTTGTAGCCACTCAGCGTGTTTAATTTTAACCCGGATACGGTTTTGAAAATTCTATCGGCTACAAACAGGGCGTTTTCGCCCGATATGCGGACAATGCCGATGCCGCCCGCCGCCTGCCCGGTGGCGATTGCTGCTATGGTGGACATTTTTTCACCTCAAATCAAGGATTTTTGTTTCGCGTGGGTGGAGATGGAGAATGATAAATTTGGGTTTGTGGGGGTGAACGCATTGCATTTCGTGCGTAGGGGTCGGCGAGATTCCCCTGTTAGGGGAAATGTCGCGTAGCGACAAAGGGGTAATGGCGTAGCCGTAACCTCGACGACCCGTTGTAGGGGCGGGTGATTCCCCTGACAGGGGAAATGTCTGTTATAATAAAGTAGGGCGGGGGCTTGCTCCCGCCGTAAGGTGCCCGTTTTCGGAGAAAATCCACGCCCGCCCGCGGGATTACCTGTGAATTGACGGCGGGGTCAAGACCCCGCCCTACCCTAAAAAATGCATTTCGTGCGTAGGGAACGGTCTTGACCGTTCCGCGAAACGGCATCAAAATTCGCGGGCGAACGCAGTTCGCCCCTACAACCCGTAGGGAACGACCTTGGTGTCGTTCCGCAAAATTACATCAAAATCGACGGGCGGGCGCGGAGACCCGCCCCTACAAACGGGAGCGCAATGCACGCCCCTACGCTCGTATTGTATTTTTTGCGTAGGGAACGCCATTGCCCGTTCCGTTCACACCCCGACAAATCCAAATTTGTCATCCTGCGCGAAGCGAAGGATCTCCAACAGCACAAAATAAACCCGAGCGAAACGAGATTCTTCGCCTGACAGCTCAGAATGACAATGGGGTGTTTTCTTCGCCTAACGGCTCAGAATGACAAGCTGGCGGGCGAACGCAGTTCGCCCCTACGCACGCAATATATTTTTGCGCGTAGTGGCGGGCTTCCACGCCCGCATAAAATCACATCAAAATCCGCGGGCGGGCGTGGAAACCCGCCCCTACAAACGGGCGCGCAATGCACGCCCCTACGCCTATATTGTATTTTATGCGTAGGGAACGCCAATGCCCGTTCCGTTCACACCCCGACAAATCCAAATTTCTATTCGAGAGGACAAAGGAAAGATTGCCGACAAAGTGCACTTACGATTCGGTGTCGCCCTGCGACAAAAAAGCAGGCGGGGATGCCCCGCCTGCCTTACCTTTCACATAAGGACGGTTTATATCGGGGCAAGTTTTCGGGGGCTGTTCCCCTTTTGTTGCCCGCTATTGTGCATTTGTGTTTTGGGTTTCTGCTTGCGCTTGTTTTTCCGCCTGTTTTTTGGCTTTGTGGGTTTTCCACGCGGCGCGGACTTCTTTTTCAATCCGCTGCCCGACAATGTTTTCCACCGCCCAGCGGAAAACCATTTTTTTCAAGAAAAACAGCATACCGTTTCCCCGCCTTTATTCTTCGGTCGGTTCTGCGTCCTTTTTGACTTCGATTTTGCCGTAGCGCGAAACGCCTGCGGCGTCGCTGTGCTTTTCACGATCCGCCGAAATTTCGGGCACATACGGCTCGCGTTTCGGTCTGTCGTGACGGTCACGGCGGTCGCGGCGGTCATTTCTGCGATAGTCGCCCTTGTCGCCTTTTTGATTTCTCGGCGCGTTTTCGGGCGCGATAATCACGCGGCGATCCAAATCCACACCGGTGGAATACGAGGTCACGCCTTCAACGCCCTGAATGGCGGTGTGAATAATTCTGCGTTCATACGGATTCATCGGCTCTAAATACACGCTTCTGCCGGTGCGAAGTACCCGCGCGGCGTCTTTTTTCGCCAGCGCAATCAAAGCGGCTTCGCGTTTTTCGCGGTAATTGCCGACATTGATGGAAACGCGGCGGTAGCCCTGATGGCCTTTGTTTTCGACCATTCTTGCAAGGTACTGAATCGCGTCGAGCGTTTCGCCGCGGCGACCGATGACAATGCCGTAATCCTCACCGCAATCCAGTTCAAAGAGAACCTCGTCCTCGGCTTCAAACGCCTGAATTTTGCATTCTGCAAGCCCCAAGCCCTTGACCACGGACGCAATGTATTGCGCGGTGTCTTCGTGCGCGTCGGACGGCTTGAAATCGGGTTTTTCTGCCGTCTTCGCTTCAGCGGGCTTTTCCGCTTTCGGCTTATTTTCTTTTTTCGGGGCGGATTTTTCCGCTTTCGGGGCGGGCTTTTGCTCTTTTTTTGCCTTTTCTTTCTTTGCGGGTGCGTCGGGCACCTCTACCGACACCTTGACTTCGGCAGGCGAACCGCCGAACAGCCCCAAAATCTTTTTCGTCGGCATTTTTAACACTTCATAGTGAAACTCGTCGTCCTCCGTAAGCCCCAGCTCCAGCATTGCCGCGGCTTTGGCTTCCTCAATGGTGGAAGCGGACTTAATTACTTCTTTCGTCATTGAAAAATCTCCTTATTTGTCGGCTGCGTCTTTCAGTTCCTTAATCTTTTTGGTATTTTCCTCTTTGGAGCGACGGTAGACGGTTTCCTCCACCATCACACGCGCAAGCACTTTTTTCGGCGCATAGATGTGGTTTAAAACCACCATCTGGATAAACGAAATACCAACGGACATAATCGTGTAAATCCCAACACTGATCGGGAACATAAAGCCGAACACAATTTGCATAATCGGCATATACAGCGTCATACAGCCCATCATCGGGTTTTTGCCCATTTCGGGATTGGTCTTTTTCTGCCGATACTGCGAGTACAGGCTCATAGCAAGCGCGATAAGCCCCGAAACAATCGGCACAATCCAATATTTGCTCGGGTCTTTGAAATTCGGGGTGACCGATAAATCCATACCGAACAGGGAGAAATGGTCAAAAAACACTTGGATTTTTGTAATCATTTCATCTGTAAGGCCGGCGATAGAGGATTTGTCCATCTCATTAAAATGCTCTAACGCATACAACTCCATACGGTAGGAATTGGTTTGCGCCGCCGAAACAAACGGCTCTGCTGCCGCTTTCAGGGCGGTTATAACCTCCGTCGGCAAACGCAACACCATCGAAAACGGGTGGTAGTTCACCTGGAAAAGGCCAATCATAATCGGGAGTTGAATGAGCGTGGGCAGACAGCCCGAGGTCATTGCGGAAGTGCCCTCACGCTGATACAGCGCCTGGGTTTCCTCCTGAATTTTTTGCTGGTTGCCTTCATATTTCTTTTGAATACGGCGCAGTTTGGGCTGCAATCTTGCTTGCTTTGCCATCCCTTTTTGCTGGCTGATTGCCGAGGGCAAAAGGCAAAGGCGCACAATGACGGTCAAGCAGAAAATCGAGAGCAGGTAGTTGCCCGTCATTGCATAGAACAGGGAAATCACCCAACCGAAGGGGATGCCCAAAATTTCATACAATCTTGCCATGTATTTCCTCCGAACCAAGGCTTATTTGCCTTGTTCTGTATGGTTTTTTTCTCTTTTTTCGGGGACCGGGTCATAGCCGCCCGGCCAAAGCGGATTACACCGCAACAGTCGCCATGTTCCCAGTAAACCGCCTCTGATAAGCCCAAACCGTTCAATCGCCGTCAGCATATACTGCGAGCAGGTTGGGTAATATCGACACCGCGGCGGAAAAAGCGGGGAAATTCTTCGCTGATAAAATCGGATACACTTTATCGCAAATTCTTTCATATTTCAATGGCACCCGCTTTTTGAAGTAGTTTTTGCATAATGCATTGTATTTCGGTGCTCTTTAAATCTTTGGTTTTGCTGCGCGCGACGAATACAAAATCGTAATTGCCGCGAACAGACGGCTCCAATGCCGCGTATGCGGCGCGAATGACGCGCTTACAGCGATTGCGACAAACGGCGTTGCCGAGTTTTTTGCTGACGGTTATACCGATACGACAAATTCCCGCACGGTTTTTTTGAACATAAACAACCAGTGCAGGATTTGTATAGGATTTGCCGCGGTGATAGAGCCGCAAAAAATCCCCGTTTCGGTTTAAAGTGACCGTATTTTTCAAAACAGCGCCGCCTGACTTTGCTTAGTAAGAAAGCTGCTTTCTGCCCTTGCTTCTGCGGCGGGCGAGAACTTTTCTGCCGTTTCTGGTAGCCATTCTTTTACGGAAGCCGTGTTCCATTTTGCGATGACGCTTTTTCGGCTGGTAGGTTCTTTTCATCGAATTCATCCTCCGTTCCTGTTGAAAATAAATCTGCGAGTAGACATTATATACTAATTTTGCACGCTTTGTCAATGTTTTTGTGATTTTTCGGTCGGTTTTTTCCGCCTGCAAAATCTGCCACGCCATAGGTTGTGGAGGTTTATTTTGTAGAAACAAGATTTTGTGCGTGGGGATTTTTCGTTGTCCTTCTGTATGAAGGGAAGAAGGACAAATTGGGATTTGTGGGGGCGAACGCATTGCATTTCGTGCGTAGGGGTCGGTGAGATTCCCCCTGTTAGGGGAAATGTCGCGCAGCGACAAAGGGGTAATGGCACAGCCGTAACTTGACGACCCGTTGTAGGGGCGGGTTTCCACGCCCGCCCGTATAATTTGATATAATTTTACGGAACGGTCAAGACCGTTCCCTACGCGCACGCAATGAAAGTTCAGGGTAGGGCGGGGGCTTGCCCCCGCCGTTTTTGCCCCCTCTGACGAGGGGGCTGTCAAATGCAACGCATTTGACTGGGGAAAAGATTTTTTCCGTTTCTCTCCCTCCGTCACGGCTACGCCGTGCCACCTCCCTCGTCAGAGGGAGGAATAACGGGTCGTCGAGGACGCCGACCCCTACGCACGAAATACATTTTTAGGGTAGGGCGGGGGCTTGCTCCCGCCGTAAGGTGCCCGTTTTCGGAGAAAATCCGCGCCCGCCCGTAAATTTTTATGGCGTCTGGCGGAACGACACTAAGGTCGTTCCC
>JBJEPV010000084.1:0-2029 GCA_051881415.1 Candidatus Fimenecus sp. | reverse complement strand
AGCCACGGTTGACAATGCAGAAATACATCTATTTGATATGCACCGAAACCCCAATGACAAATGCGCGGTTGGGCGTCATATCAAGCCCGTGCTTACCGATATGTTTGAAAGCGTAGAAAATGTTTTCGCACAGTCGCTTGCCGAGAAAACGCTTGCCGATTGTATTGCCGATATTCACAAAAGAATGTAATAGGAGGTACTACATATGAAAACCGTAGAAATTATATTCAGCCCCACAGGCGGCACGGAAAAAGTCGCCGACCTCATCGGGAAAACTTGGAATGCAAACACGATAAAATTCGATTTGAGCAATCCTGAAACCGATTTTTCCGCATGTATTGTCGACAAAGATGACCGCGTGCTGATTGCCATGCCCTCTTTCGGCGGGCGCGCGCCTTTTGCAGCGATTGAACGGCTGCACAAAATTGCAGGGAACGGCGCAAAGTGCACTCTTGTTTGTGTGTACGGGAACCGCGCATATGAGGATACCCTTGCGGAAATGGAGGACGCCGCAAAAGAAAGCGGATTTCAAGTTGTTGCCGCCGTCGCCGCCGTTGCACAGCATTCTATCCTTCCACAGTATGCCGCAAACCGACCGGATGCGGCAGATGCAAAGCAACTCGAACGCTTTGCCCGTCAAATTGCAGAAAAAACAGAACCGGTGACTGCAATTCCCGGAAACCGTCCGTACAAAAAAGCCGGCGGTGGCGGCCTTGTGCCGAAACCGACCAAAGATTGTGTAACTTGCGGTGTTTGTGCAAAAAACTGCCCCGTGCAGGCGATTGACTCCGTCCGTTTCACAGCAGACGCCAAAAAGTGCATTTCCTGTATGCGCTGTGTAAAACAATGCCCCCATAACGCCAGAAAAGTTAACGGCGCAATGGTGTCTGTTGCGGCGATGGCAATTAAAAAGGCGTGTTCTGTCCGAAAAGATAACGAGTTGTTTTTGTAATGGCGAGGCGTTTTGACACAATGAAAACAGGTGTTGTAGATGTCGGCGGCGGACTCAGAGGCATTTATGCCGCCGGTGTATTGGATTATTGTATGGATCGCGGCATTCGGTTCGATTTGGGCATCGGTGTGTCGGCGGGCAGTGCCAATGTGATTTCTTATTTGGCGGGACAAAGAGGGCGGAATTATCAGTTTTACACCGAATATGCGTTTCGCAAGCAGTATATGAGCATACGGAATTTTCTTGTGAAAAAATCCTATATTGATATGGATTATGTTTACGGGACGCTGTGCCGTGCCGACGGCGAATATCCTTTGGATTACCCGGCTTTGCGGGATAACCCGATGGAGTTCTATGCGGTTGCGACAGAAGCGGCAACCGGACTTGCCAAATATTTTGGCAAAGCGGATATTCGGCAGGATGATTACAGCGTATTGAAGGCTTCTTCTGCCATTCCGTTTATCTGTAAGCCGTACCCGGTGCAGGGCGCGCCCTATTTTGACGGGGCGTTGGGTGACCCTGTGCCGCTTGCAAAAGCATTTCAACTCGGCTGTGACCGCGTAGTATTGATTTTAACAAAACCGGAAAATGTGATTCGCAGTTCCGAAAATGAGGAGAAATTAGCGGCGTTGATTCGCAAAAAATATCCTGCCGCGGCAGAACAACTTTGCCAAAGAGCGCGGCGGTACAACGAAAGCGTTGCGCTTGCGCAAAAATATGCCAAACAAGGGAAGGTGCTGATTGTTGCACCGAATGATACCTGCGGTGTTGATACCTTAACCAAAGATAAGAATTCTTTGCGACGACTGTATAAAAAGGGATACGCCGACGGCGCAAAGATAGAAGCATTTTTAAAATAGAAAACAGGGGACAGGCGTAAAAACCTGTCCCCGTCTTTTCTTTCATTTGGTGGATTTCCATGCATTGTTAGGAACTAATAAATTAAATATTGTCATAAACTTATCTAAATTGGTTGCATAAGTGTCGATATAATATCTTTTTTGTCCAACTTTAAAAAAAACACCATCTTTATATCGTCTTGCTTTAGTCACATCATGATAGTAGACTGTTGTTTTC
>JBJEPV010000083.1:0-11209 GCA_051881415.1 Candidatus Fimenecus sp. | reverse complement strand
GATTTTCACAAAGCAAAACCGCCGTTCAACAGTTCGGCGGTTTTTTGTCGTTTAATTCTTCGATAATATAATCCAGTTTTTTGTGTAAGTCTTTTAAAATGATTTCGGATTTCAAGTTAATTTTATAATCGTTTTCACTGCGCTGTCGGTCCTTTTGCTCTTGGCGCTGTTGGCTCATCATAATCAGCGGCGCCTGCACGGCGGCAATGCAGGACAATACCAAATTAAGCAAGATAAACGGGTACGGGTCAAACGCGCGGGAAGCCGCAATTAAATTGACGACAATCCACAAAAGAAGCAAAGCACTAAATGACAATATAAAGCCCCAACTGCCTGCAAACGCCGCCATTTTATCCGCCGCGCGCTGGCCGAAGGTTTCTTTTTCCTCGCCGCGCGTTGCCACCGTGTTTTCCAAAAGCATGTGGATAATTTCTTCGTTGGTCATATTGTCGTGCGGGGTGTTGAGAATATAGCCGAGTAGTTCTTTATCGTCCAAAGCAGTCACCTCAGATTTAGTATCGGAGAAAACCGGAAAAATATGCAAAGCAATACCCTGCTATGCGCACATTTGCGAAATGATGCTCGGAATATCAAGTCGATACCCGATTTTATAATACGCGTGTAGCATTACAAGTGAAATACGGTCTTCTTTTTCCACCAAAATCACAAAATAGGACATTCTTTGATAACCACAGAACGCCTTGCGGGCGTGGAAGCCCGCCACTACGCGGAAATGCAATCTATTCGTAGAGTGAGTAGTCTCTGTGCCTGCAAAAATTTGCTGTAATTCTGCGGAACGGTACGACCGTTCCCTACGCGATATTGCTGATTTTCGGCAGAAAAATACGCGGGTGGGAAAAACCCGCCCGCGTACAGTTCTTTTCTTATTTGCCTTTTTTCTCGTCGGCGGGTGCGTCCGTTACCAATTCTTTGAGACTGGTTGCAAGCCCTGCAAGGCTTTGAATTTCGGACGGGATAATAATTTTGGTCGCCTTGCCGTCGGCGGCTTTTGCAAACGCTTCGAGACTCTTAATCGCAATCACGGCGTCGCCGGGGTTTGCCTCGTTAATCATACGGATTGCATCGGCATTTGCCTGCTGTACGGCAAGAATGGCTTGCGCTTCACCCTCGGCTTCGCGGATTTTGGCTTCTTTGACAGCCTCGGCACGCAGAATTGCCGCCTGTTTTTCCGCCTCGGCGTTGAGAATTTGCGACTCTTTGTGCCCTTCGGCAACCAGAATCTTACTTGCCTTTTCGCCCTCGGCGGTGAGGATGGCCTCACGGCGCTGACGCTCGGCTTTCATCTGTTTTTCCATCGCGTCCTGAATTTCACGCGGCGGAATGATGTTTTTCAATTCAACACGGTTGACCTTAATGCCCCACGGGTCAGTCGCTTCGTCCAAAATCACGCGGATTTTCGCGTTGATGGTGTCGCGCGAGGTCAAGGTGCTGTCAAGTTCCAATTCACCAATGATGTTACGCAGCGTTGTCGCGGTCAGGTTTTCAATCGCCGACAGCGGCGCTTCTACACCGTAAGTGTAAAGCTTCGGGTCGGTAATTTGGAAAAACACGACCGTATCAATCTGCATGGTAACATTATCTTTGGTGATCACCGGCTGCGGTGCGAAATCAACCACCTGCTCTTTTAAAGAGACGATTTTTGCGACTCTCTCAAAGAACGGGATTTTAATGTGAAAGCCCGTTTGCCAAGTTGTCATATATGCACCCAAGCGCTCAATGACATACGCTTTTGACTGCGGAACAACCTTAATGTTTGCCGCCACAATCAGCAGAATTACCAATACAATACCTAAGAGAACATAAATCCACATACATAACCCTCCGTTTGTTTATTGCTTTTCAGATTGCTGTGACACAATCAGTTTAACGCCTTCCATTTTGCGGACAACCACAACAGCGTCCTTCGGGATGACCGAGCCGTCTTCCGATCGTGCCGTCCAAGTGTTGCCCATTGCCTTGACAAGCCCCGTGGATTTCAGATTGTTGATTTCTTCCAACACCACGGCTTCTGCGCCGATACAGCGGTCTGCATTCGTCTTTTGGATTTTGGTCGCTGTCATTTTTTTAACAAGCGGCCGTGTGGCAATCAGGCAAATTGCAGATACAACCAAGAACAGCACAACTTGCCAAACTACACCCACCCCGCAAAGATTTGCAAGCAGCGCGCACAACGCGCCGAGCGCAAACCACGCAGAAACCAACTGTACGGTGGCGGCCTCCAAAATCAGGAACAGCACCAGAAGCACAATCCAGATGACCGTCAGGGCGGTTGATGAAATTGTCAGCATTCAAATCACCTTCCCTTTCAAACATTCGGCGCGGTACCCTCGCCTGATGTTGTTCCCATAGTATCATAAATTTTTGCGGTTGGCAAGTATTCCACAAGCGAAGTGAACGGGCACACTTGAACGCGAAAACAGCCGTTTTTCCTTATTTTATGCCAAAAATGCCGCCCAAATCACAGCAATATGGTTTGGGCGGCAGGTTTTCGTATAAGTTAAGAGATCTTCCCCTTTTTTACAAGGAAAAACAGCAAAAATTTTCAGAAATAGAGTTCATTTGACCGTGAAAAATTTTTATTTTTCTTTTAAAGAAATATACTGTAACGGATATTCCCCCGTCACACGGTCAGCGGCGATATAATCGGCATATACCGCGCGGTTTTCGCTGTAAAGGAGCGCAACGGCACGCTTGGCGCCCGGGCGTGCGCGGGTTTGCGGGTCGGTATTCAACAAAGTACGCACTTCTTTTAAGCGGCGGTCATCGACTCTTAAAAAAGCAGGCAACACGCCCGAGGCGTTGGTTGCAAGGCGGTCACAAACCATTTTGTCGCGTAAAACCGCATTGTCCGTTTGCGGCAATGCACACAAATAGGTAAATAAACTTTCGGAATAGACATCTAACGGCACTTTTTCAGTAGGCGCATTTTTTGCGGACAAATATTCCGCAAAATCGGCAAAAAAGGCAAACGGCTCTGTCTCGGTAGCGGACAAAGCATACTGCACCGTACGGCGAAACCGCCCACTGTTCCAAATGCGGTCAAAGGCATCCTCTACGCCGTGCATTTTCCGCAATTCCGATTGTGAAAGCCACGGGGTGGACTGTACTTCATAGGGTGGGACTTCGGAGAAGGTGCAGGGATATTCTTCGGGATTTTCACGCATCGGCGCACCGTAAAGCAATTTTAAAAAGCCGAATTGCAACATATCGGGCGCGAGGGCAAAGGCTTTGTTGAAACTGTCGGCAAAACTTTCGTAATCCTCATACGGCAAACCTGCGATTAAATCAATATGAATATGGATATTGCGCGGTGCAATCAAGCGCTTGATATTGCGGAGGAGTTTTTGCGTATCGGTCTTACGGTGAATGCTTGCAAGCGTGGTTTCGTTGAAACTCTGCAAGCCGATTTCGAGTTGTATTGCCCCTTTGGGCGCGGTTGCCAACAAGTCGATGAGCGCATCATTTAAAATATCGCCCGCAATCTCGAAGTGAAAGCAAACAGTATCGGGGATGTCTTTGCCGTAGTGCGACAGGATAAACGAGAAAATCCCGTATGCGCGTTTTTTGTCGGCATTAAAGGTGCGGTCAACAAACTTAATGGTTTTTGCGCCGCTGTTCGCAAGGCGCAAAATATTCTCTTTGGCGGTTTCGAGCGAGAAAAAGCGCACTGTGCCGCACCGCCCCGACAGGCAAAACGCACAGTTGTACGGACACCCGCGCGAGGTTTCGAGATAGGCAATCCGCCCGTTTAAAGCATCAAAATATTCGTCGCAATACGGTGAAACAGGGTCGCCCGACCCGATATACGGCGCGGACAAACGGATTTTTTCCGCCGTTCGATAACACAGCCCGCAAACTTCGGCAAGCGCGCGGCTATCCCCTGCCTGCAAAGCGTTCAGCAACGCGGCAAAGGGGTATTCCCCCTCGCCCGACACAACAAAATCCACAAACGGATACTTGTGCAAAACCTGTTCGGCACGGTAGGAAACCTCCGGCCCGCCGAGGACGATTTGCACGGACGGGTGACACGATTTGATGCGTTCGGCAAGTTCTAAAACCGCCTGCACATTCCAAATATAGGTGCAAAAGCCGATAACTGCGGGCTGCTCGGCAGACAGACGGGCAAAAATCGCGTCCTGCGGCTCATTGACCGTGCCCTCCACGACCTTTGCCGTCACTTCGGCAGAACAATACGCCCTGATGCCCGCAAGCAGGCACCAAGGCGCAAGAGACGAATGAATGTATTTGGAATTTAAACAACAAATTACGGTTTTCATCGCGGATTGTTTCCTTACAAAATATGCTGAATTCCCTCGATGGAACAGTCTTTGCCCGCACGCTTTTTCTCTAACTGCGTTTTTAAAGCCTCAAAGGTTTTGCGCGTCATGGGGTACGCCACGCACGCCAAAACGGAAACGGCAATTAAAACCGCGGGAATGAGCGTTGCAATGTTTTCCATACCGTTTACGATATGCGCATCGGTCACGCGGCGAATTAAAGCCTCCTGCCCTGCCACATCGGCGGAAGCATCATAACCGTACAGCGACAAAAGCTGCCCTGCCGCCAAAATGCCGAATGCCGAGCCGAATTTTTGCACAAGCTGCGGCAATGCCGTAATAATGGATTCACGCCGTTTGCCGTTTTTAAACTCATCGAGTTCCACCAAATCATACCCCATCGAGTAGAACAGCGTCCAAAAGGTGCCCGCGCCCACACCTAAAAGCGCAGGGCTCAAAATACACATAATCGGGAAATTGCCGACGCGCACATCTAAGCCGACGCATTTTAAAATCAGTTCACCGACACAAGTGAGACTTAAAAACAGGATTGCGGCAAAACGGCGATCTTTCTTTTGCGCCGTTTTTTCGACCAATGGCACGGTTATCGCCATAAATACAACCAGCGACAAAATCACAAAGGTGATGCCGGTATCGTATTCCATACCGATGCAATCAATGACCATATAGGTTAAGTTGGACTGTATCATCGAGGAAGCCGCCAAGAAGAAAAAGACAAACAGCAAAAACCACTTTGCCGGTTTTAGCTTTAAGACCTCGCCGAACGAACGGAAGGTGCCGCGCACCGTGCTTTTCTCCGTGCCGGTTTCGGCGGTTTTCGGCGTGTAAATCCCTTGCAAGGATTTACAGCAGACAAAGCCGAACAGTACGGCGAGCAAGCTGATAATCACCGCAATCACCGCATAGGCGTTGCTTTGGTATTTTTCGGTCAGCAAAACGGCAACCGTCGGCACCAATGCGGGCAGAATATTGCCAAGCCCGACTGCCACCGCATTCAGCAAAGAGGAAAGCGAGCGAATATCCGTCCGTTCGTCATAATCCTCGGTCAATTCCGCAACCACCGCATAATACGGAATGGTATACATCGTGTAAAACACCCAAATCAACATGGAAATCAAAGTGTAAACCAGCACTTTGACAAGCTGACTTGAAAATCCCGCGCCGAAACTCGTCCACGCAATGACAAACACCAAGGCAAGCGGCACCACGGACATTTTCATCACTTTGCGTTTGTCGACACCTGCACGGTCGGTATAACTGCCAATCATCGGGTCGGTGACGGCATCCCAAGCAATGGAAATAAAAATCACGATAGACGCAAAGCGCGGCTGAATCCCGACGATTTCCACCAAAAAGGTCAGGTAATATGTATAAAACATATTATAAATCAGCGATTCTGTAAAAATGCCGAATGCGTATCCGAACTTTTTCTTTTTCGGCAATGTCTTTTGCATCGGCTCACCTCCAAAAAAATAAATAAGGGAAGAGTGTAAAAACACGCCTCCCTGCATGTATCTATATCGTATTATATACAGGTTTTCCGCAAATTGCAAGAGCCGACAGAGAAAAAGAAGATGCAAGTCTGCACCTGCATCTCCAACACAATTATCTCTGCTTATGACAAGCACTGCGCATGGGGCAGTCTGCACATCCGCAACCGCAGGCGGATTTTCCTTTTTTCTTGTTTTTTATCATATGGATGATAATTGCCGCCACAACAGCAATTAACACAGCACATATCATAATCGTTGCTGTATTTTGAGCAAGCCAAGTAAGCATTGCATTTCACCTCTGTTTTCGGATGATTTATTTTGAAACTTTCACATTTTTTGTGAGTTTTGTTGCTTCGGAATAACGCTTGATGAACAGCATATACACGAAAACTGCAAGTACAATCACTGCCGCAATCAGACCAATCACATTCAGATTGCCCGTAAATACCGAACCGAACTGATAAATCATGAAGGAGATGGCATAAGCAAACATACACTGATACAGAATGGCAAACCATGTCCATTTCGCGCTGTTCATTTCGCGCTTGATTGCACCGATGGCCGCAAAGCAAGGTGCGCATAACAGATTGAATACCAGGAACGAATACGCGGCAAGGCGGGACATACCTTCAAAGTCCAGCACACCGAATACACCGACAACCTCTTCCTTGGCGACCAACCCCATCACGGTTGCAACGGTTGCCTTGATGTTGCCGAAACCAAGCGGTGCAAAAATCCAGCAAAGTGCGCCGCCGAGCATACCGAGAATGCTGTTTTCCAAATCCATTTCCGTGCTGAAAGCAAACGAGCCGTCTACCACGCCGAAGCAGGAGCCTGCCCAAATGACAATAGAGGAAAGCAGAATGATGGTGCCTGCCTTTTTGATAAACGACCAAGCGCGTTCCCACATAGAGCGTAAAACATTGCCGACGGTCGGCCAGTGGTATGCGGGCAGTTCCATTACAAAGGGCGCGGGATCGCCGGCAAACATTTTGGTTTTTTTGAGCATAATACCGGAAAGAATGATGGCCGCAATCCCGATAAAGTATGCGCTCGGCGCCACCCACCACGCCCCGTCAAAGAGCGCGGAAGCAATCAGGGCAATAATCGGAAGTTTTGCACCGCAAGGAATAAAGGTCGTTGTCATAATCGTCATACGGCGGTCGCGTTCATTTTCAATGGTACGCGATGCCATAATGCCGGGCACACCGCAACCGGTCCCGATGAGCATCGGAATAAAAGATTTGCCGGAAAGGCCGAATTTGCGGAAAATACGGTCAAGCACGAATGCGATACGCGCCATATAGCCGCAGGATTCTAAAAACGCCAACAGAATAAACAATACGAGCATTTGCGGTACAAAGCCGAGTACCGCGCCGACGCCGCCGATAATACCGTCAATCAAAAGACTGCTTAACCATGTGGGGCAATTTACAGCTGCAAGTCCATTTTCGGCAAGCACAGGAATCCCCGGCACCCATACGCCGTATTCGGACGGATCGGGCACGCCTTCGGCTGCTTCGCCGAGCGCCGTTTCGTAGATTTCAGAAATATCATATCCTCCTTCTGCCAGCGAATCAGCATAGGAGCCATACGCCTCGTCAAATGCGCCGAAATCTTCTTCGGCAATCGCCGTTTGAATATCCTCTGCACCGACAACGCCTTGCGCGGCGGCTTCGTCTACAAAAGAAATCATCTCGTCAGTCCATACAGTTTCGACCGCATAATCCGTCATGGCATCTTCATAAGCGGCAGTGCCGATGCCGAACAGATGCCAGCCGTCACCGAACACGCCGTCATTCGCCCAATCGGTCGCAAATGTACCGACCGTGGAAACGGCAATATAGTACACAAGGAACATCACCACCGCAAAAATCGGGAGCGCCGCAAAGCGGTTGGTTACTACCTTATCAATCTTATCGGAGGTGGACAGTTTTCCGGCAGATTTTTTCTTGTAACAGCCCTTTATAATCTGACCGATATAAACATAGCGCTCGTTTGTGATGATGGACTCTGCATCATCGTCCAATTCCGCTTCAACCGCTTGAATATCGGATGCAATATGTTCTATGGTTGCTTTGTCAAGATGTATCTGCGTAAGCACTTTATCGTCGCGTTCAAAAATTTTGATGGCATACCAGCGTTGTTGTTCTTCGGGCAAAGTATGTACCGCCGCCTCTTCAATATGTGCGAGCGCGTGTTCAACCGTGCCCGAAAAAGTGTGCATCGGCACCGTCTTACCGCTTTTCGCCGCGTTGATAGCCGCCTCGGCCGCTTGTGTAACGCCCGTGCCTTTTAATGCGGAGATTTCAACCACCTTACAGCCAAGCGCACGGGAGAGTTCCTCTATATTGATTTTATCGCCGTTTTTCTTTACGACATCCATCATATTGATTGCAACGACAACGGGAATGCCGAGTTCGGTGAGTTGGGTTGTCAAATATAAGTTTCTTTCCAAGTTTGTCCCGTCGATAATGTTTAAAATCGCATCGGGACGCTCGGCAAGCAAATAATTCCTCGCCACGACCTCCTCTAAGGTATACGGAGAGAGTGAATAAATCCCGGGAAGGTCAATAATCACAACATCGTTGTGTTTTTTCAGTTTTCCCTCTTTTTTCTCAACCGTCACGCCCGGCCAGTTCCCGACAAATTGATTGGAACCGGTTAAGGCATTAAATAAAGTCGTTTTACCGCTGTTCGGATTTCCCGCAAGGGCAATACGCAAATCCATAAGTTATATCCTCGCTTTCTTAATTAGCATATGCTAACCGTGAATTCAAAAAATATGGGGAAACCTTCCCCAAACTGTCTGTTTTACTCTATTTCGATCATTTCCGCATCGGCTTTGCGAAGGGATAACTCGTACCCACGGACAGTGACTTCCATGGGGTCCCCAAGCGGCGCAACCTTACGAATATGGACTTGCACACCTTTCGTCAGCCCCATATCCATAATGCGGCGTTTAACCGCACCTTCGCCGTGAAGCTTCACGACCTTAACCGTTTCGCCGACCTTTGCTGCTTTGAGCGTTTTCATGCCTACACACCTTCCATAATACTGATTTTCTGTATATCTACCGCAGAAGATCAAATCATAATTTTCTGCGCCATTTCACGACTGATTGCAATGCGGGAGTCTTTCACATGGACAATCACATTGCCGCTGATGGTATTGATAACCGTGACCGCACCGCCTACGACAAATCCGAGGGTTTCCAAATGCGATTTCACCTCTTGTTTTCCGCCGATTTTTTTGATGATATTTTCTTCTCCGACTTCTGCCATTGTCAGCGGCATCATATAATCTTCCTTTCCGATATAACCGGCAGTTAGCTTCGGCTAACTGCCGTGCCGAAAAATTAGTTAGCCTTTGCTAACCAACTGATATTATAGGAGATTGTACTGTCTTTGTCAATCCATAATTTTTGTTTTTCCAAAATATGCCGCATTTTTGGCAGATGAAACAATCGGTTCGCGTTCGCTAACTTTCTCTCTTGTGTAAAATGTCTATATGCTATCCGTCGTTTTGATAGCGTTACCGTGCTCGCCTACCGTCGTCTTTTCGGAAGTATCTCTTGATTTTCATAGGGTATTATGGTAAACTGATGGTACTTTGTCGGTGGCTTTTATCCGATATTTTGGGAGGTGCTGTTATGCATTTGCAGGAATCCGGTGAAATGTACCTGGAAACGATTTATATTCTGTCACAGCAAGGCGGCACCGTTCGCTCGGTTGATGTCGGCGAATATATGGGTTTTTCCAAACCAAGCGTCAGCCGCGCAGTCAGTCTTTTAAAAAGCGGTGGGTATGTTTTCATGGATGCAGACGGTGCGCTCACTTTGACGCAAAGCGGTCTTGCGGTTGCCACGAAAATCTATGAACGGCATACAACCTTATCCGAAGTTCTGATACAACTCGGTGTCAGCAAAGAAAACGCTGTTGCCGATGCTTGCAAAATGGAGCATGACATCAGTGACGAAACCTTTGAAGCACTGAAACGCCATGCGCAGACACACAGAGAAAAATAGCCGATTTATCATGTCCATAGTAAAAAACGAGCGTGCATAAAAACTATGCACGCTCATTTTTGTTGTGCGGAAAAAGGCGTTATTACTGCAAATTGCCTTTTTCGCTTCGTTTAGAAAAGTTGACCGGGAAGCTTTAACTTTTCCTTATAGGGGAAGGCTTTGTCAAAGGATTCTGCTTCTGTTTCATCCACAAAATAGCCTTGCGGCGGGGTATATTCACCGGTAATGCCGTTTAAATACCCCGATACCAATTCCTTGCAAAGGAAAAAAGAGGCGTCTGCCCCCGCAGGCAAGCCGTGATACCGAATTCCGAATTGTGAGGCATAGCCAAAGCCGCTTTTCCCGTAGAACGCAATGTTTCCCTCAAAGCAAACCGCGCCGCAACCGAGCGCCGCTGCCTGTTCCAAAGAATAGTCCAACAGAATTTTACCGTAGCCCTGCCTTTGCCATTCTGGCGCAATGCAAATCGGCCCCATGGCCATAATCGGGATTTCTCTACCGTCATCCGCTTGAATATTTGCCCGCACAAACACATTTTGCCCAATCCGTTTTCCGTCCTTTTCCAGAACAAAATCGAGTTCCGGCACAAAAGCCGCATCATCTCTTAACCGATGCAGGACATAATGCTCCAAACAGCCCGGGCGGTAAACATTCCAAAAAGACTCTCTGACGAGGTTTTCCACATCTCTTTGTTCGGATTTTCTTTCTAAACGAATTTGATAGTCATTTTTATTCATTATTTAGTCCTCCTGATGCTTGTTGACTGCAATACGGGGAGGTTTGTGCGAGATTGTATGGACGCAAACCTCCCGGTCAGCCTACAATCTCCGAGGTGTTGTTTTTCAAACAGCAATCTCCTTAAAATGAAATATTTATAATCAGCCTTGCGGCGGATTAGACAAATTGGGGTTTGTATATCCAATCGTAGGGGCAAGTCTCCGTGCCCGCCCGCGAATTTTGAAATAATTTTACATTTTACGGAACGGTCAAGACCGATCCCTACGCGCACACAATATTTTCGATCGTAGGGAATCAGAGACTCGACGACCCGTTATTCCTCTCTCTTAGAGGTTCAGCAATAATTATTCAAACAAAGATTTAACAGCGCGGCATCAAACGCATCTACGGCGCCGTCGCTGTTTAAATCGGCGGCTATCTTTGCGACGCCCGTTAACTCACTCGCCCCTACCGTTGCGTTTACAATCATGGCATAGTCCGTTAAATCCAAATTGCCATCGCCGTTGACATCGCCGCGCGCATTCAATGCAACGAAAGTGTAACCTTCTTTAAATCTAACGGAATACGGGTAGTCCAATTAATCTTTTTTGAACTTCCTTGTAACAGAGCTATCAATAAATGATTTTCAGTTA
>JBJEPV010000082.1:0-11273 GCA_051881415.1 Candidatus Fimenecus sp. | reverse complement strand
GTGATCACGCCGAAAATACGGTCGTGGGTTGAATTCTTCTGCATTTTGTCAGTCAAGTTGTCGCCGCTGTACGCGCAGGTATCGCTGTAAAAAATACGGTCAAACAAATCACCGAAACCGTCTACAAGTGATTTTACATCTACAATCGGGTAGCAGTCGAGCACCGTTATGTGCTCGCCGCTTTCGGCAAGTACATTTCTGATTTCCGAAAAGCCCGAATAAGCCTTGCCGTCAACTTTTATAAACGGAAATTTGTCATAATTTTGATAGTTCGTATGCATCTCACTCGTTCCTTAATTCCATATTGTATTCATACCGTTTGCTGTCGTACTTACAAACCGAGTATTCCAACAACTTGTTTTCGGCAAACGCTTTTCGTTTCATCACCAAAACCGCGTCGCCTGCCGAAAGTCCTAACATATCGCGCGTTTTCTTGTCGGCGCGCTCTGCCGTAATCGTTTGCTGAACTGCATCAATGTGCACGCCGTATTCCGTTTCGAGTTTGTCATACAAAGAAGCATAATATTGCGCGTCGTCATAGGGGAGACCCAGGCTTTCCGGCAAATAGGTTGTAAAAAAACCGACAGGCACACCGTTAATACACCGCACCCGTTCCAAAACGGCAAAATAGGTGGATTTACTCTGTGAGAATAACTCGGCAACATACCCCGAAACCTGCCGCCGTTCTATATGGGCGTAACTTGTGCTCGGAATAATGCCGTTTTGCGCCATTTCCTCGCTGAATCCGCGAATTTTTAACAGCGGCTCTTCAATGCGTTCGGCGGTTACTATCGTTCCTTTGCCTTTTACACGCTTGATTTTCCCCAAATCTTGCAGCCTTGCCAACGCCCCGCGCACGGTAATACGGCTGACGGCATAAATATCACACAGTTGGTATTCATTCGGCAAAACATCGCCGACGGCGTATGTACCTGCGGCTATATCGGCTTCGATTTTGCGGCTGACGGAAAGCCACAGCGGTACGGATTTATCCATTGCGTAAAATCCCCCTTATCCTTTTTGAAAACGGCGTTTGGCGGTAACAGCCACGGCAGAATTTTGGCGTTCAAAAAATGTGTCCGTATGGCTGATGGCGATTTTGTTGCTTTCCAAGCGCGTGCCGTTTGTGTCCACCGCTTCGACGCTATACAAATATTGATGCCCGAATTGTGCGCCGTAATCGCGGTAAGAGGTGACATAGGCGTCCGTGGTTTTCGCAATCCGCTTGCCGTTGCGGAAAATTTCGTAATGGCTTACGGGCAATTTGCTTTGCACAGGCGTCCAATATAAATCTATGCGGTTTTTCTCCCGCGGTACGGCGTGCAAAACGGGCGCTTCAAAAATACAACCCGCTTGTGTTTCACCGCAAACAGGGGAAACCGCAACGGAAAATGCACCTTTTTGCCCACAGCCAACGGCGCGCACGGCATATTGATATTTTTCGCAGATTTCACTTGTCACCTGCGTGTCAAACCATGCGGTGTTCTTTGTTGCACCGATAAATACAGACTCGCCGTCTTTCAGGCGGAACACCTCATAAAACATCGTATCGGGAAGTAACTCCCAAGTGACCGCCACGCCCGAAAGGTTTGTTTTTCCCTTTGTTAATTCTGCAATCCGTGCTTTTTGATAGTGCGCATTGCGGGGCAGGGCTGTGGTCATACAAACCGCCTTTACACCTGTAACTTTCGGCATTTCCTGCGCCGTTTTAATGCGGAAAGTTTTCATTTCATATGGTTTCAGTGAAAATCTTAAAACAGCATCTTTTGTTTCTGTGCCTATGTCGTTTTCCACAATATCGGTCTCGGTGTAAGATACAATTTCTTTTGCAAAGGTTGCCGTCACATTGTCAGCCACTTTGCCGCCGAATTCGTGGAAACGCACAATCAAGCCGTCACCGTTGGGCTCTGATGCTTTCAACGTGGTAACCGTCACATTTTCGTGGCTCAAAGTCATATATGATGCCGATTCCGCAACGGATTTATCACTTTCGCCTGTATTTTGAACTGCCACCGCCTGCAAGGGTGCGGCAATACATAATGCAAACTGATTGATGTGTTCAATGGAGTTGCCTTTTTCCGTGGAAACAGAATAGGAAAATTCAGCCGTACCCGGTTGGTCGCCCTGAAAATTCGTCTGCCACATATTGTTGAAAACATAACTGTAAATATGCGGCTTTTCGGATTTATAATCAAAGGACCAGTTGCCCGTGCGCCGTTCCCCGAACTGCACAAGCGATGCGGTTTTGAGCGCCAAAGTCATACGGTAATCGTCTTTTTTATCGTAAACATTTACCCACTTGTTTACCGTGTACCAATCGGTGGAAGTGCCGAATACCTGCTCGCCCTCGGCGGCATTGCCCGCAGGCAGGTCATAGCGGATTTCATAGTCTTTGTTCGCCTTAAAGGGGAAGGTGTAAAAAGCTTCTTCCTTGTGTTTCAATTTGGGAAGAGGGGATTTAAGCACCTTGTTGTCAATGTCAATACGGGGTATATCGTCATACAGTGTAATCGTCTGTAAAATACTGCCTGCACGGAAAGTACCTGTCAGCACAACAATTTTCAGTCCGTATGCAGTGGGTACCATCTGTATGGTGGTATTTTCTGCTTTCGGTTGATAGAGTTTCCATTTTCTGTCCGTGAATTTCGCACCCATATTGCTGAACGGTATGCCAAAATCATCGTAGTATTGATATTGGTTCCATTTCACATCGGCACAACCGTCCACAATTTCACGGTTGTCGTTTTGCTTGTCAAGAATACTTTGTACCGTACCGTCGCGGCTCAGCGTCAGGCGGTAAAAGGGCGACTCCACGCAAAGTCCGTCACAGGTGGTTTTTCCTTTGAATACGGGCTTTTCCGGGGCAGATACCACCGAAAATACCTTGTATCCCATCGGGGGCACATCACTTGCCACAAAGGTTACGGTGTTGCCGTTTTGCTCATACGCAACACTTTCTCCGCCATTGTAAATGCAGAAAGTTTCAGGAAAATCCTCGCCCAATTCCACAGAAACAATGTCTGTTCTCTGTTTGTTGAGGGTGTTATAAACAAAAATGCTTTGTCCTGCCGTTTTTGTGTGACTTGCAAGGGCTTTCATAGCTCTGTCAACGGTTTTTTCGACCAACGCATTTGCACCCAATGCGTTTGAACGCTTCCATTCAAATTGCTGATGATATTGGTCACAGTCTTTGTATTTATTAAAGCCCCAAGTGTGCTCGTTATAAACAGAGCAACGCTCCCAAGCCTCAAACAGGTCATCATAGGGGTAGGTTTCACCGTAATGGAGCGACGCAAACGAAGCGGCAGTCTCCGCTACGGGCAACAGATTGCTGTTTCGCTTATTTGTGCCAGATTCGTGCGCCGTTGTGCCCCAACCGTCATTCCACCAATTTTCCTCCGTGCCTGTTTCCACAGGGATAAGGTCGCTGTATTCCTGTTCCAATTCAGCAAAGAACTGTTCGGGGAAAGCGGCAACAACTTTGGGGTAAGCAAAGCCTTTTGCCTGCCAATTCCTGTTTACCTCGTTGGCAATTTTGATTTGTGTGTCCAGCGGCGGCTTGTTGTCACCAAAGGGAATCAGCGGCAGAGGGAATTTATCGTAAGGGTAGGCTGTTCTGCCTGTCTTTGCTTCTAATTTCTCAATCAATTTTAGCAGAGAGCTTGCCGCCATTTTAGCACAGCCGATTTTCGGAACTCCGTAATTGCCGCGAAAGCCGTAATTTTCACCGTAGCTTTTCCCGTTAAAAATCAACAGTTTGTTTTCGGGATTAAATCCCGTCATATAAAATATATCGTATAACTTTTCCTTGTGATACGGTGAACGGTCGGGGTTCATGGAGTGAATGGCGTATTTGATACCTGCGGAATTTGCAATATCCACATAGCTTTTTGAAACAGCAGGGTTGTCAAACATACGCAAAGTGTCGGAACTTGGTGCATGTAAGCGGTCAGGGACAATTCGTTTGGAATGGTAAGCCGCACGGGCTGTTTCCTCCGTACCGAAACATTCCATGGTGCAGTTGTATTTGCCGGCACCCACCATTACCTTGCCTTGCTTTATCAAATCCGCCAATTCTTCCAATTCCTCGGCGTTTTGCTCCTTCATATAGGCGGCTGTAACCGCCCAGGAGGACTCCACGGCAAATTTGTATTTTTCAGGCTCGTAATCTCTGCTTTCCGAGTCCTTTATGTATCCCTTTGCCGTGTTCAAATAGCTTGTGAACAGGGGACGGAGCGTTTCCTGATAATCCGTATAGCCTAAATCTGTGTGCATCATTTGAGAAAGATAAAACTGCCAGTGGCGGGTTCTTTCCCAATTCGTATTTTCGTAAACCGTCAACGGTGCACCGTCACAACTTTCGGTTGTATATAATGCAATTTTCAGCGTGGTTGTGTCCCCGGGGCGCAAATCCCCGTTGGTGTCCGGCACCAAAATGCTGTGTTCGGATTTACCGCGCGAAATTTTGCCGAAAGACACCGTGTACGGTATATGCTCTGCGACGGTAATTTTACCCCAAAGTTGTATATATTTTCGCTTGCTTGTAAGCGTTACAGTCACTTTTTGAAACCCATCATTTGTAATAAACGGGGTGGGCTTTACAGCAAGCATTTGCACGGCGGCTTTGTTCGCGTTGGTCTGCATACGGTTTCTCCTCACAATATCAAAGTTTCCACAAAAAAACCATCGTATGTTATAACATACGATGATTTTACCACATTGCCGAAACCCAATCAACCGCCGAAATTGTTTTCCGTCAGTAATTCCGAAATATATAACATAGAGGGGCATATGTCCTGCTTTCGGTTTGCAAATTCCGTTTCAAAGCGAAAAAATGACCTAAAAAACACAAGAGTCCGTTTTTTTGGACATATCCGCCGCATAAATACTTTCTTTTTTTGGAAAAGTGTGCTAAAATAAAACAAAATTATTTTAGAAATTACAGCATACCTTTGCAAATACAAAAAAACAGAGCCTGCAAGCAGACTCTGTAACGCATACACTATGCGGCCGCACAGGCGGCGATTGGAATAAATTCGTATTTGAACTCGTAGTGTAATCTCTTTGGTAGTCAACGAGATTGTCTGTATTATAAACAAACGAAATGCGTTTGTCAAGAGATAGAAAGGAAAATTTTTATGGAAAAGGCAAAAAAAGCACAAGAGTATTTTCTCGGCTTGGATATGGGCACGGATTCTTTGGGCTGGGCGGTGACCGATACTTCTTACAACCTGTTGAAAACCGGCGGCAAGGCGATGTGGGGTGTGCATTTGTTTGACAGCGGCAAAACTGCCGAAGAACGCCGCGCCTTTCGCACGGCGCGCCGCCGTACCGAGCGCAACCGCCAACGCATAGAACTTTTGCGGGAATTGTTTGCCGAGGAAATTTGTAAGGTGGACGAAAATTTCTTCGCCCGCTTAGATGAAAGCAAGTTTTACGAAGAGGACAAGCGCGTTGCCGGCAAATTCAGTTTGTTTCACGACGCCGCGTATACCGACAAGGAATATCACCGCGATTATCCGACGATTTACCATTTGCGAAGTGCGCTGCTGCACAGTGACGAAAAATTTGATATTCGTTTGGTGTATCTTGCCGTGGCACATATTGTAAAGCATCGCGGGCACTTCCTTTGGGAAGGGCAGTCTTTGGAAAGCGCAACGGATTTTGCGCCGATTTTTGCCGACCTGTTACAGTCCTTAGCGGATGAAGGCATTGCCGTACAATGCAGCGATTTTCAAGCGGTTCAATCCCTTTTAAAGGACAAATCCATAACCGTTACCGATAAAAAGCGCCGATTGTATGCGCTGTTCGGCGCCGCCGATAAACAGCAAAAAGCCGTTTGCGATGCACTGGCGGGCGGCAGTGTAAAACTGTCGGCATTGTTCGCGGACGAGAACTTGGATGATTGCGAAGTGTCAAAATTTGATTTCAAAAGCGGGGTAGAAGAGAAAGAGACGCAAATCGAGACGGCTTTGCAGGACAAAATGGAATTGTTTTTCAAACTGAAAGCCGTTTATGATTGGTCGGTGCTTGCCGATGTTTTGGACGGGCACGAATACCTTTCCGATGCAAAGGTCGCAACCTATGAACAACATAAAAACGATTTGAAAACCCTGCGCACGGTTTTCCGAAAATACGCGCCGAACGAATACAATACAATGTTCCGCAGTGACGAGGAAAAATGCAACTATTGCGCTTATACCGGGCACGCCTCTGCCAAAAACGGCGTATTGAAAAACGGTATCTGCACACAAGAGGATTTCTGCAAATTCGCCTTAAAACTGTTGGGCGATTTTACGCCCGAAACACCTGCGGAAACAGATTTAAAAGCCAAACTGCAAGCGGGTGCGGCTCTGCCGAAGCAGGCAACCAAAGAGAACAGCGTGTTGCCCTATCAACTGCATTTGCGCGAGCTGCAGGTGATTTTGGAGCACGCGAAACCGCATTATGCATTTTTCAACGAACAACAAGACGGTGTCACGGTTGCCGACAAAATCCTGAAACTGTTGACCTTCCGTATTCCGTATTATGTCGGGCCTTTAAATCCGACGCACGGCAACGCTTGGATTGTGCGCAAGGAAGCGGGGAAAATCTACCCGTGGAATTTCGACGACAAGGTAGACAAAATCAAAAGTGCCGAGCAGTTTATTCAGCGTATGACCAATTTCTGCACCTATTTGGTCGGCGAAAAGGTGTTGCCGAAGGAGTCTGTTCTGTATAGCAAATTTGTCATTTACAACCAATTAAACTCGATTGCCGTGGACGGCGAAAAGTTGCCGCCCGACTTGAAAAATGCTTTGTTTCAAGATTTGTTTCTGCAAACCGACCGCGCGCAAAAGGTCACTGTCAAGAGAATTCAAAACTATTTGGCTTCCAAGAACTTTTGCACGAAAGAGGTGGAAATCACCGGTTTGGACGGGGAAGTCCGCGGGACGATGAAATCGTATATTGAACTGCGTAAAATTTTAGGGGACAAAGTAAACGATACCCAAATGGTCGAGGAAATCCTCTATCAAATCACCGTGCTCGGCGAGTCCAAAAAACTGTTGCAGGTGTTTTTACAGCGGAACTTCGGCGACCGTTTAAGCGAAACGGAAATCCGCGAATTGTTAAAACTGCATTACAGCGGCTGGGGCAACCTTTCCGAAACCTTTTTAACGGGAATTTATCATATAGACAAAGCGACGGGGGAAGCCGTCAGTATTCTCTCTGCGCTGGAAAATACAACCGATAACTTAATGCAGTTGTTAAGCGGTAAATACGGCTTTACCGATGCGGTCAATTTGTTTAACGCCGACAAAAACGGACAGATTACTGCGGCGAACGCCGGGCAAGCCGTAGACGAATTGGCGGTTTCGCCTGCGGTAAAACGCAGTATTCGCCGCACGCTTGCCGTTATCAAAGAAATCACAAAGGTGATGGGGCACGCCCCGAAACGCATCTTTTTGGAGGTCGCGCGCGGCCCCGCGGAAAATCAAAAAAATCAGCGGACACAATCCAGAAAACAGGCTCTTTTGGAATGCTATGCCGCCTGTAAAAAAGAGGAGCCGGCACTTTTTGAAGCGCTGGATAAAGCCCCGGAAGACACTTTGCGAAAAGACAAACTGTATCTGTATTATACGCAACTCGGTCGTTGTATGTACAGCGGCGAGCCGATTGATTTGGCGGATTTGTTGAATGATAAAAACAATAACAACAAATATGATATTGACCACATTTATCCCCAGTCTAAAACCAAAGACGACAGCCTGAACAACCGCGTATTGGTTCAGCGTGTATTGAACGAGGAAAAAGGCGACACCTATCCGGTGCCATCTTCCATGCGCAATGCGAAAACGGTTGCGCTTTGGAAACATTTATTGGATTTAAACCTCATTTCCAAAGAAAAATACTACCGCTTAATGCGTACCACGCCGCTTTCGGCAGAGGAATTGGCAGGCTTTATCGCACGGCAGTTGGTGGAAACGCGCCAATCCTCCAAGGCGACGGCACAACTGTTAGGGGAATTATATCCGAACAGCGAAATTGTGTATTCCAAGGCAAAAAATGTCTCGGATTTTCGTCAGGAATACGGTTTCGTAAAATCCCGCAGTGTCAATGACTATCATCATGCCAAAGACGCCTATCTCAATATCGTTGTCGGCAATGTGTATCATTTAAAATTTACAAAAAGCCCGGCTTTGTTTATCAAAGACGGGGATACATACAGTTTGAATCGCGTATTTGATTACCCCGTACAGCGCGGCGGCGAAACCGCTTGGTTGCCCGACGGCAGTTCCCTTGCAGTCGTCCGTAAAACGATGGCAAAAAACAATATTCTGTTTACGCGCTATGCAACCGAGCAAAAAGGGGCGTTTTTTGACCAACAACCCGTCAAAAAGGGCAGTGGACAAATGCCGTTGAAAACCGGAGACCCGCGCCTTGCCGATTTCCAAAAATACGGCGGGTATAACAGCGTAAAAGGTGCGTATTTTGCTTTGGTGCGTCACACGGTAAAAGGAAAACGGGTAAAAACCTTTGAAAGTGTACCCGTGTATAAAGCAAAGTATTTTGAACAGCACCCGGAAGCGTTACTGCCGTATTTTGCCGAAACCTTGCAAGATCCCGAAATTCTGTTGCCGAAGGTTAAAATCAATACGCTGTTTTCGGTGGACGGGTTTAAAATGCATTTGTCGGGCAGAACAGGTTCCCAGTTGCTTTTCAAAAATGCCAATCAACTTGTACTGTCAGAACAGCAATATGCCTATTTTCACCGAATTGACAAGTGGATCGAGCAAAACAAGAAATACAAATCCGTTCAGCCGATTTCGTATTTGCGAAACCTTACCAAAGAAGATAATTTAGAGATTTACGATACGCTGTATCAAAAATTGCGGGATACGGTTTATTCCAAGCGATTATCTGCGCAAGTCGCTGCGTTTGAAAAAGGGCGTGAAACCTTCATCGCACTTTCGTTGGAAGAACAATGCATATTCCTTTCCAATGTATTGCATCTTTTCCAATGTAATGCGATGTCTGCGGATTTAACGCTTTGCGGCGGTGTCGGGCGTGCAGGGGTATTGGTTTTGAACAATGACATTACGAAACTAACCAATATCAAACTGATTTTCCAATCCGTTACGGGACTGTTTGAAAACGAATTGGATTTGGCATCGCTATGAGCTGGCGGATTGTCGAAATCACCAAACGGGCAAAGCTGGACTGCAAACTCAACTATTTGGTGATACGCGGTGACGAAACAGTCAAAATCCACCTTTCCGAAATTTATATGTTACTTGTTGAAAGCACGGCGGTGTCGCTGACGGCGGCACTGCTGTGTGAACTCAACAAACGCAAAATCAAGGTGATTTTTTGCGACGAAAAGCGCAGTCCCGATACACAACTGATACCCTTTTACGGCAGTCACGATACCAGCGCCAAGGTGCGCAGTCAAATTGCGTGGCCTGCGGACTTAAAAAGTGCGGTTTGGACGGAAATTGTGACCGAAAAAATCCGCCAGCAAGCCACTTTGCTGGAAGAATTGCAAAAGCCCGAAAGCGAAATGTTGCGCGGGTATATCGAGCAAATCGAATTTAACGATGCCACCAACCGTGAAGGGCACGCCGCCAAAGTGTATTTTAACAGTCTGTTCGGGAAAGCCTTTACACGAAATGACGATTGCCCTGTGAACAAAGCCTTAAATTACGGGTACGGGCTTTTGCTGTCTACCTTTAATCGGGAGATTGCGGCAATGGGGTATGTAACGCAACTCGGGCTTTTTCATGACAACCAATTCAATTTTTATAATTTAAGCAGTGATTTCATGGAGCCGTTTCGTCCGCTTGTAGACCGGCGCGTGGCGCGGTTGCAACCGACAGAGTTCGGGCATAACGAAAAAGTGTGGTTGCTGGATTTACTGAATACGGAAATCTTGATACAAAACAAAATGCAAACAACCACCGCCGCTGTGCGCATCTATTGCAAATCGGTGTTCGACGCGTTGGAAAGCGGCGATTTAACGCGTATACGGTTTTACAGAAATGAGTTATAGATTTATGCGTGTTTTGGTCTTTTTTGACTTGCCGAATGTCACTTCGGCGGAAAAACGGAATTATCGAAAATTTCGCAAATTTTTAATCAAAAGCGGGTTTATTATGTTGCAGGAGTCCGTTTACGCAAAACTTGCTTTAAATCAAACCGCCGCCGCGGCGGTGATGCAAAGCGTGCGCAAAAATAAGCCGGAAAGCGGTTTGGTGCAAATGCTGTTGATTACCGAAAAGCAGTTTGCCAAAATGGAATTTGTGGTTGGGGAATATTCCTCGGAGATTTTAAGTTCCGATGAACGGCTGGTGATTGTATGAACTTGATGCTGTCCTGCCCACAATTCTCCGACGCGATTGTGTTTCGGGAAAATACGGTGCACACACTTGTTTTGGAAAACCCAACGGCATGCTATGCCTTTCTTTCGGATTGGTTACACCAACAGGCGGGCGGGGACGGGCAAACGGTGCTGTCCGAAAATTTTACGCCGATTTCTGTTGCAAAATATGCCGAGTTGATTACCGAGCCGCTGACCGTACAACCGAATACGCGTACCGTACTGACAAAATTGTATGCACAACTATCCAAAACCGCAAACGATGCATTACATTTTACGGCGCTTTCGGAATTGCAAACATCCATCGAAAATTTTTTGTATACGATTTGTGAAAGCCAGGAAAGCGATTTGACCTTTTCACAAGGCGTGGATTTTTCACAACTGCTCAAAGGTGCAGATGTGCAATTTGACTTTTCACCGGAACGCCCTTTGGCGGAAAAATTGCTTGACTATATGCGAATTTACCGAGAGTATTTGGGAACGAAACTGTTTGTGCTTTATAATGTGAAAGCTGTTATGGAAAAATCGGAATTAGAAGCGCTTTGTCAAGAACTGTTCTATCGAAAAATCCCGATTTTGTTGGTGCAAAGTACAGAAACCTATCGACTGTCTGACGAAGTCCAATGGATTTTAGATAACGACCTTTGCGAAATTTATTGAAAGGAGGAAAAGTGTGGTAAAAAGATTCAATATATGGTAATATGTAGTTGTTTGACGGGTTTACCCTGTGGAATTACGGCGTAATGTAGTGGCGCTTCCCTGCTTTCCCCTTAAATTTGAGGTTTGAGAGTAGTGTAATTTCATATGGTAGTCAAACAAAGAACATACGACCCGGATACGCACGGCGGTTTGAGAGTAGTGTAATTTCATATGGTAGTCAAACATATGAAAAAAATAAAATGTGGAGGGAAAAGTT
>JBJEPV010000081.1:0-2069 GCA_051881415.1 Candidatus Fimenecus sp. | reverse complement strand
TGGAGCGTACTGCACCGGCGGTTAAATCCACCGTCGCGGCGATTTCTTTGGAGGTAAAGCCCGCCACCGCAGACAACAGCACAATTTGCCGTTCTTCCTCTGTAAGACGCAGCAACGCGTTTTGCAAATCGGTGCGGTCACTTGCCGCCGCTTCCGTATTGTCGGGCGCGGGGTGTGTTTCGGAGATTTCATCACCGCAAACCGTAAATGTGCCGCGCCGCAATATGGTCTTCGCGGTATTTTGAAGGGTTTTGAAAAAATAGGCTTTTACCGCGTCGGGGTTTTGAATGTTTTTGAGATTTGTATATACTTTTATGCAGGTTTCCTGCACGGCGTCCTCGGCGGTGTGGCGGTCGCGCAGTATCGCGCAGGCATAGCGGTACAGTTCCTGTGCATACAGCGCATACAGCGCGCCGAACGCATCCGCGTTCCCGGTTTTTGCGGCTTTAAACAACCGTTTTTCATTGGACTCCATAAAATGCCCCCTTGCTTTTCAAATCCCTTTCACAACAATAGACTATCAAACCGTAAAAAGTGTTGCAAGAAAATGAAAAAACGCAAAAAAAATGAAAATTTCCGTATGTGTCCGAAAACGCATACGGAAAAGTTTTATATGCCGAGGATTTGCAAAAGCACACCCGGAACGACGGCGGCAACATACAAAATCCCCAATATTTTCAAATTGTCTTTCGGATTGCGGTTTTCGCGGAACAATACCAACAGCCCCGCGCCCGCACCCGTGCAAAGCCCCGAAACCACCGCACCGAATTGCAACGCGCCCTCCAAATACAACTGCGTAAGCAACACCGAGGCGGCACAGTTCGGAATAAAGCCGAACAGGGCGGTTAAAAACGGTTGAAACACCGAATCGTGCAAAAGCAACGCTTCTAAGCGTTCGTGCCCCAAGAATTCCACCAAAAAATTCAAAACGAGTGTAATCAAAAACACAAAGCCGAAGATTTTTGCCGTGTGCAACAGCGCGGGGCGCAACACGCCGCCGTGCTCGTGACAGCCGCAATGCTCGTGGTCGCACAAATCCTTTAACTGCAATTCGCTGTCCGTTTTTTTGCGGAACAGAAAATCCACAAGATACCCCGCCGCAACACCGATAAGCACCTTGGCAAGCAATAATTTCAAAATATCAGGCGCGGCGGACGGCGTAGCGGCAAGCAACAGTATTGCTTCGTCGGAGGTGGAAAGAAATACGGCGCAGAGCGTACCGAGGGTAATCACTCCGCCTGCATACAGGTTGGCGCTCAACACCGAAAAGCCGCATTGCGGCACACAGCCGAGCACCGCGCCGACAGCGGGGCCGGCTTTGCCCGCGCGCGCAAAAAAACGGCTGAGTTTCTCGCCTGCGTGGTGCTCCAAAAGTTCAATCAGGCAAAATGCCGCGAATAAAAACGGCAGCATTTTGAGTGCGTCCGTGAGCGTATCCAAGAAAATTCCCAAAACGCCGCCGCTTTCGGGTTCCATGTGTAAGGCAAGTATCTGTTCGTTCAAGTGTTGTTCTCCTTTTTTACGCAGTCGGCGCATAAGCCGTACAGCACGGTGCGACTGCCGTCAATCACAAAACCGTGTTCGGCGCGAATATGGTCGGAAAGTTCGTCTAAAAAATCACATTCCGCGTGTAACAGCGCGCCGCAGGCGGTGCATTTCAAATGGTAATGTGCCTTGCAGACCTCGCCGTTTTCCGCAAGCTGAAAGCAGGCGCCGCCTCCGTCGGCCCCTGCGAATTTGCGCACAACGCCCTCGGAAAAGAATTTTTCAAGTTGTCGGTAGACCGTGGTTTGCCCAACGGTTTCACCTTTTTCTTTTAATAAAAAATAGACTTCCTCCGCCGTGAGATGCCGCGCCTTGTTTTCCTGCAAAAGCGCGAGTATGCGGCGGCTTTGCGCGGTTTGATATGCCATTTCCATTTCCTTTCAAAACTGAAATTGAAAATCATTTTCAGATTGAACAGTATACAGCGTAAAACGGGGTTTGTCAACCCCCGCCCGCCATGAAGGGGGATAAATTGGGGTTTGTCTATCCAATCGTAGGGGCGAACTGTGTTCGCCCGCCCGCTG
>JBJEPV010000080.1:0-11349 GCA_051881415.1 Candidatus Fimenecus sp. | reverse complement strand
GCGTAGGGAACGGGCAATGCCCGTTCCGTTAGCATCTCTACAAACCCCAATTTATCATTCTGAACAGCACAAAAGAACCCCCGGCCGCACAAAAGGCAGTCGGGGGGGAGGGGGTGTGAACACAATTATTCGGTTTTCGCATAATACGCGTCCATACGGATGGTTTCTTTTTCTTCTGCGGGGCTGTATTTGTCCTGATAATAGTTTTCATGCAAACAGTCAAAACTGCCGTCGGGCGAAACGGTAATCACGGTACAGCCGCGCTGTGCACCGTAGTTTTTAATGCCGCTGTATGCCAAATAGTCGATTGTGTAGCCGTAGGTTAAGCGCACGCCCTTATATGTAAGCGAGATATTGTTCAAATGGTCATGCCCGAAGAAGATTCCCTGTGTCGAACCGAGCGTCAACACACGGTCAAAAAGCCGTAATTTTGCTCACTTGGGTACACCACAATATCCCGTTCGCCCGCTTCGCCGAATTCGTATTGCACATTTTCGGTATTTTTAAACCCGTTGTCACGGTATTCGTAATACGCTGTCTGCATCTCTTGGGGCGGCATATGGAAAAACGCAAGCGATTTCGGCTGTGCGCCGCCGTTTTGTTCCGTGATACGGTGCAGTTCTTCTTCGTACCAATCCACTTGATTTTCATGAATACAGTCATATTTCCAAGACACGCCCGGCAAGTTGCCTTTCACATAGGCGTTTGCGTCTAAAAGGAACAGGCTTTGGGTGATTTCGCCTTTGGTGTTTTGAATATTGATACAATAGTTCCCGACGCCGTCTACCGCCTCGTCGCCCGCCCTGAACAGGCAGTGCGGATACGCGTCACTTTCATACAGTGCGCCGATTTCCGCCCGCGAAAACCAGGAGTAGCTTTCCGAATCGTGATTGCCCAAAACCGGTGCCCAATATACGCCGAGTTGTTCCATGAAGTCCGCAAAAAGTTTGGCGTTTTCTTTATTGTTAAATGTGCCCGCCTGCACCGGTACGGGATAGGTAATATCCCCTGTCACAATCGCCAAATCGGGTTTTTCAGCGGTAATCATCGCCGCTACGGCATGGAGCGCCGCCGCAATACCTGCCAACGCAAGCAACACCGCAAACAGCACCGTCAAAACCTTGCCCGCGGTTTTTTTGCGATTTTTCGTTTTTGTGTCGGCGTTATGCCGCATGAAAACCACCTTCTTTTTGCTTTATTTTACCATACCTATGCGCCGCGCCCAATGCACATTCCACCCGAAAAATTTCGGGTGGTTTTTCTGATATTGCACAAAGAAAAACAGCCGAGGTACGCACACCTCGGCTGTATGGAGTTGCAATCGGTTAAATACCTTTCAGTTTGCCGATATTTTTAAGCGTATGCGGCACACCTTTGAGAATTTTGCCCATTCCTTTGCCGAATTTATCCTCGTTGAGGATTAAGAGCAGACCGTCTGCCATTTGGGGGCTGAACAGCCCGAAACTCATCGAGATGAAATTCTTCACAGGCGTTTGCACCGCCACGGCACCCGCCATGGTGTCCTCGCCGAGCATTTTCACAAGCATACGGTGCAATCTGCCGCCCCATTTGCCGTCCGCGGCGTCCTCAATGGTATTGCCGTAGGTAAGCGGCAAGCTCTTGTCGCGCTGTGACGGGGGGATTTCATGCCCGAGCACCGCCGTAAAGGACGCATCCGCCACATGCAGAATATCGCCGGTATAATACTCGGGCGCGGTTTCTCTGTAATCGGGGATTTCGGCTTCAACGGTCGAGGTGACTTCCACCGCGGTTTCCAAACGAATGTCACGGCTCGACGCGCCGACCAAAATTTTGAATGCGCCGCTTTCGACATGCCAATCGTGAATATTGACATTGTAATAGGCAAATGCGCGTTTGTCGAGGGTGATTTCAACCGTCTTTGCCTCGCCCGCTTTCAAAAACACCTTTTTAAAGCCTTTGAGTTCCTTTTCGGGGCGGAAAATGGTGCTTTCCACATCGGAAACATACAGTTCGGCAACCTCGGCGCCGTCTCTGTCGCCCGTGTTTTTCACGGTGAAGGAAACGGTGAGGGTATCGGTGTCTTGGAGTTTATCTGCACTGACTTTCAAGTCGCTGTACTCGAAAGTCGTATAGGAAAGCCCGTGCCCGAACGGGAAACGCACCGCCTTTTGTGCCTTATCATAATACCGGTAGCCGACATACACGCTCTCTCTGTATTCGACGGAAACGGGCGTGCCGGGGAAATAGTTGGCGCTGGAATTGTCGGAAAGCGCATAGGGGTAAGTTTCCGCCAATTTGCCGCAGGGGTTGACATCGCCGAACAGCACATCGCAAACCGCACTGCCGCTTGCCTGCCCTGTCAAGAATGTATTGAGAATTGCCGGCACTTCGTCTGCCCACGGCATTTCAACGGAAGAACCGCCCGCAAGCACCACAATCACATTTTTGTTGACCTTCAAAACCTCATTAACCAAACGGTCATGGAGCGGCGGCAAATGCATATGCTTGCGGTCGTTGCCCTCGGTTTCAAATTCGTCTGTCAGCCCGATGAACAACAGCACCGCTTCGGCACCCTTTGCCTTGCTGACGGCTTCGGCAACAAATGTATCGTCGGAAGTCTTGTTTTTCTTCGCGGTCGAATAGCCGGGTGCATATTGGAATTCCACGCCCATTTGCACGAAGGTTTCAAAGGCGGAGTCCAACTGAATGGGGTTAATCAGCGACGAACCCGCGCCCTGATAACGCGGCTTTTTCGCCATTTCGCCGATAACGGTGATTTTCGCTTTTTTGTCAAGCGGCAACAAGTTGCCGTCATTTTTCATCAGCACCATGCACTGCCCCGCGATTTCACGCGCGAGTTTGTGGTGGGCTTCGGCGTCATAGGTATAGTTGCCGAGCACCTTTTCCCCTTTGAGCGCCATATCAATCAAGCGGTCTACGAGTTCATCCAAATAACTTTCTTCAACAAGCCCCTGTTTGACGGCGGCAACGATTTGTTTGTTGCCCTCGCCGTCCGAAGAGGGCATTTCCAGCTCCTGCCCCGCAAGAAGCCCTGCAACGCGGTCATTTTCCGCGCCCCAGTCGGTGACCACAATGCCCTTGTAGCCCCATTCGTTGCGCAGCACATCCGTAAGCAACCATTTGTTTTCGGCGCAGTATGTGCCGTTCAAGCGGTTGTATGCCGCCATAATCGTCCACGGCTGTGCTTTTTTAACCGCCGACTCAAAGGGTGCTAAATAGATTTCACGCAGTGCGCGCTCATCGACCACCGTGTTCACGGTCATACGGCGGGTTTCTTGGTTGTTCGCCGCGAAGTGCTTGACGGAAGTGCCGATGCCCTTGCTTTGCACACCGTTGATAAACGACGCCGCCATTTCCCCTGCCAAATACGGATCCTCCGAGAAATACTCGAAGTTTCTGCCGCACAGGGGCGAACGCTTGATATTCGTGCCCGGCCCCAACAGAACGGAAACGCGCTCTTTCAGGCATTCATCGCCGAGGGCTTCACCCATTTTGTAAATCAAGTCCGGGTCCCACGAGCAAGCGGTCGCACACGCGGTCGGATAGCAAATCGCGGGCACGCCCTTTAAGGACATTTTTTCGTCCTTGCTTTTTTCCTCGACGCGTTTGCGGATACCGTGCGGGCCGTCGGTCAGCATAATCGACGGTACGCCGACATGATTGACCGCGGCGGTATGCCAATAGTCAAAGCCGGAGCAGAGCGACGCTTTTTCTTCCAGCGTCATTTTCTCTAAAATTTCGGGATGCTGCATAATAGACCTCCAATATATGTATTTTTGCTTTTTAAACGGTTTTCAGTGCGGCGTATTTCGCCTCAATTTCGCTCCAAGCCGCGTAAGCGTCGCGCTGGGAAAGCAACCGCTTAGCGTCGGTATAGGGCTTGGCGGCGGCTTCAAACAGTTTCATTTTGCGTTCCGCCGCGCGCACCGCCTGTTTTTTCAACCGCTTTTCGGCGGCGGTAGTTTCAGGCAGGGCAAGTGCTTCTGCCACGCAGGCTTCGTCGGGTACTTCTATCCCCTCGGGGAAATATTTTGTGATGAGCATTGCACTGCGTTTGCGCTGTTTTGCGTCTGCTATCGCCTCGCGGCGCGCGGCGCGCTGTGCCTTGGTTTGTTTCGGCAGGCGTTTCGCCGCGTGCAGGGTTTCTTCCTCAAACCGGCAAAGCGCCGTCACGCTGTCTGCGACAATGCGTTCTGCCGTTTTGACTTTTTCTTTGTATTCGTCGCTTTCAAATTTCTGCAATTCCGCCACGGTCAGTTTTGCCGCTTCGTATTGTTGCTGTGCCGCTTTGTCGTTTTCAGCAACCGGCTGTGCCAAAACGGCTTGCGCCTCGTAGATTTCCTCAACGGTATCCCGAAGCGTTTCGTCGGACAACTCGTTGTGGCTGTAATCGGCGAACAGCGCGCGGATTTTCAGCACCTTAATCATATTGGCGCGTTTTTGTTCGGACAAATCGTAGAACAAAAACGGGAACAGCGACAACAGTGTGCCTGCCACAGACGCCAGAATAATGGCGTACACCAACGGATTGCGGAAATCCGCGTCAAACAGTTGGTCATAGTTATCGGTAAGACCGAACCGCTGTAAAATCAACGGAATGGCATACCCCGTGGCAAGGCCGAGCAAATTGCCCGTCTGCTGCCCGATTTGGTCAATAAAGCCCTCTAAACGGTCGCCGGTTTTATACTGCTGATAATCCATCATATCCGCTTTCATGGCGGGCAGATAAATAATCGACAGCGCCGAGAACATATCCTTTAAGAAAATCATCGAAAAGACCAGGATATAGTTTTTATAGCCGGCGAGCATCAAAAGCAGGCACAGCACCTGCGCAGACATCGAAATCAAACAAATCCGTTTTTTGCCGAGCTTGTTGGCAAGCGGCGCGCCCAACAGCATACCCGGCGTTGCCGCCTCGCCGCGAATGACAACCATTAAAGCATACAGCGCGGCGTTGTTCATACCGTAATAAAATACCCATTGGAAAATATAGCCGTAGCCGCCCGCAAGGAACCCAAGCCACGAAGAACCGTATATAATCCAAAAATATTTGTTGCGGGCAATTTTTTTCAAGCCGTCAAAGAAGCGAACCTTCGGCACATAGCGCTTGGGCACGATAATACGCTCTTTTGTGCCGAACACACAAAGCATACTCACCAAAAGCCCAAGAATACAGAAAATCGGAAATGCGATACGGTAGGTGCGCAAATCGTCGAGAGGCCCTATCAGCGGCAAAACGGGATTGACCACCGTCGGCGCAAAGGAATAAATCACGGAACTGATTTCGATAATCCACGCGCGCTCCGAAGAATTCGGCGACATCACCTGCACAAGCCCCGCATACGCCGCAGAATAGAACGGGGAAAAGAACTGTAACGCCGTATACACCATAAACAGCCAAACAGCTTTTTCGGTATAGGCCATATTTTCATACGGCAACCAAACCAACAGCGTCCCGAAAAACGCCGTCGGGAAACCCATTGTTAAAATATACGGTCGAAACTTGCCCATTTTACTGCGGGTATTGTCAAACAGCATGGCGCGCGTCGGCGCGGTGATAAGCCCGATCAGCGTTGCCACCACATTCATCGTCTGCAAATCGAGCGCGGCAATGCCGATAGACGCGCCGACAATCATACTGCCGACATTCAGCCCAATCATACCGACCACGGAAATGATAAAATAGACGCCCGCCCCGCCGACGGAATACGCGGCAATTTCGCGGTACGGCACATATTTCTTTTTGGGCGGTGTTCGCCAATTTGACTTGATTTCGCCCCATTTGTCTCTCACAAAGGCGCGCAAATCTGCGGTTTTTTTCATATGTTCCACCCCAAAGTGTGCGTTTTGGGTTTATTCCGAGAAATCCCCGTCGGAAAGCCCCAACAGCTCAGCGGAATCCGCCTGCTCCAAGTCCTCCACGGTACGGAGTTTTTTACGGATAATTGTGTTGCGGTGCTGAGCGTCGTCCAGCGTTTTGCCCGCTTCGTCGATTTTCTTTTTCGCCTTTTCCAAAATCGCGCCGAAGTTTTCATACTGGGCCTTTGCCGCGCCGAGCAACAAGCGCACCTCGTTGGCTTTTTCGTTGATGGCAACCGTCTTAAAGCCCATGGAAAGCGAATTGAGCAACGCCGTAATGGTCGACGGCCCCGCCACCATCACATTGCAGTCGTTCTGGATTTTTTCGAGTACCCCCGACTGCGACGAAACGATTTCGGCATACAAGCCTTCGGTTGCAAGATACATAATCGCAAACGGCGTGGTTTTGGGCACATTGATGTATTTTTTAATCAGTTTTGCCTCGCTGTACACGCGTGCTTCCAACTCCTTACGCGCTTGCTTTACGGCATCCGCGTCTGCGTGCTCGGCGGCGGTGCACAGCCGCACATAATCCTCCAACGGGAATTTCGAGTCCACGGGCAAATAGGTAATTTTCGATTTGTCGTCGCTTGCGGGAATGCGAATGGCAAACTCCACGCGCTCGGTGTCTTTTTCCCCCGTGGCAACATTTTTATCGTACATATTGGGAATGGTTTGGTCTAAAATGGTTTCGAGCTGTACCTCTGCCCAAGTGCCGCGCGCCTTGACATTTGTAAGCACCCGATTGAGCGCACCGACATTGTCCGTCACGCCGACGGAAAGCTCTTTCATTTCACCCAACGAGGTATACAGCTTTTCAAGCTGCTCGGACACCGTTTTAAACGAAGAATTCAAGCGCGTGGTTAAAGTCGAGGTCAGTTTTTCATCCACCGTGTTGCGCATTTCATCGAGTTTTTTCTCGTTGCTTTCCTGCATTTTGCCGATGGCGTTTTCAATCAATTTTGTCTGTTTTTCACTTTGCTCTGCCATACGGTCACGAATATCGTTTAACGATTTGGTGACCGTTTCATTCAGCGCAATCTGATGTTCGTAATTTGCCTTGGTCATCGCGTCGAATTTTTTGCCCAAAGCGTCCAAACTGTTCGCCAATTCCATACGGTTACGGGCAAATTCGTCCGCTGTTGTTTTTTGCACCGCGTCATGCTTTTCCGAAAGGCGGGCGATTTCCGATTTTGTGCCGTCATCCGGTTTGCGCAACAGCAACACAAGCGCCGCCAAAACACCGCAAGCGGCAAGCACCGCAAAAACCGCAGATACAATTTCCAAAATGTTCATAAAAAGCACCTCATTTTAAAATTTTACCCGCAGTATACCACAGCGGCTGTCCGCTTTTCGGGACTCTTCGGTGCTTTGCGCTTTTTCTGTTCTTATTGTAACGAAGAAAAGCAAAAAAGCATATCAAAATACCGAAGAAAACACAAAATTTCCGTGATTTATTTTTTCAAATCCGTTCTGAGCGCCCGCCCGGCCACATACGCGCGCGGTGTAATGCCGAATGCGCGCTTAAAGCAGGCAATAAAATAGGACTCCGAACAAAACGAGAGCGTATAGGCGACAAAATCGCTGTCACAGCCGTTTTCAAGCAAGCGCTTTGCTTCCTCTAACTTGCGGTGGAGAATATAGCGGCTCAACGGCTCGCCCGTCTCCTTTTTGAACACGGCGGAAAGGTAATCCGCCGTGATGCCGATTTCCTGCGCCAGCCCCGCAATGGTGATTTTTTCGTGCAGGCGACGCTCCACACACGCCATACAGCGGCGCACATACGGCGAATACCGCAGTTGCCCGTGCACGCCCGAAACAAGCGCAGTAAGCTCCCCCGCCTTTTCAATCAAAAAGGACAAAATTTCGTCGGGTGACTGCATTTTGTCAATGCTTTGAATGTAACTGTCGCTCAAATTATAGGCGGTCATTTCGGGGAGCCCACCCTGTATGGCGGCGCGCACCGCAAGCGTCACACTGCTGACACCCCAATACTGCATTTGGCGAAGCGGATGGTCAGACAGCTTGCCGACAACCACGCCGTTTTTAAAATACTGCTCCATTTTTTCTTCCAGCAAATGCACATCGCCCTGCCGAATACAATCGTAAAACGCACATTCCGCCTGGTAGGGAGTGTGCGCAATGCCGCTTTCGCGCTGGGCAAATGCCGCGTCATAGACAGAAGTCGGCGCAATTTTGATTTGTTTTGCATCTGCTTGCACCGTCATCGCCTCCGCGTTTCCATACTATATATAGCATAACTTTTTTCGGGGGATAAGTCAAGAAATTTGATATAAAATCGGGATTTTCTGCATATTACACAATTTCGGCAGGAAAATTTTGTGGGTACAAAACGGCAGCTGTGCTATAATTGTGCCGACTTTGATTGGACGGAAAGCGGGTGACACATTGTCAAAACAAGAAAAAGCACAAAGCGCCGCTGTTCGCCGCAAAGCCTTTCGTGCGGCATGCCGGAGTTGCTTGCGATTGCGGTGGTGGTTGCACTGCATTTTTGAAAAAGCAAATGCGCCTTTCCATTGCCGACGGCACGGTTGCGTATGTGCTGTTGGTGCAATTTGTATTTTAATTGCAATCAAAAAGACCTTGTAGGTAAATCCTGCAAGGTCTTTCCTGTATTTCAAGCCTGCGGCGGTCAAGCGTTCTCTTTTGCCTGCTGTGCCGCGCGGGTTAAAGCGCGATAGGTGCAGAACAGCGACACCGCCGAAATGAAAAAGGTCAACAGGTCGGAAACGGGCATGGAATACAATACGCCGTCCAAGCCGAACCAAATCGGCAGTAAAAGTGCAAAACCCACGCCGAACACAATTTCACGCACCATGGAAAGCATGGTAGACAGCATCGCCTTCCCGAGCGACTGCAAATAGATAAACGCCGCTTTGTTGACGCACGCCAACGGCAACATACATAGATACACGCGGAACGCCTTGACGGCAAATTCGGTGTAGTATATGCTTTCATTCGACGCACCGAAAATCGCAATCAGTTGTTGCGGGAGCAATTCCGCAATCAAAAGCGCAACGGCGCCGACCGCCGCCTCCGCCGCCACCAAACGCACCAAAAGGCCTTTGGCACGGTCAAAACGCTTTGCACCGACATTGTACCCGACAATCGGAATACACCCTGCCGCCATGCCGACCACAACCGAAATGACAATTTGGAAGAATTTCATCACGATACCGACAACCGCCATCGGGATTTGCGCATACTGTTCCTGCCCGAAAATCGGGTCAAGCGCGCCGTATTTGCGCACCATATTGTTAATCGCCGCCATCGCCGCCACAAGCGAAATCTGCGACAGGAAACTGCAAATGCCGAGTGGGATAAACTTTTTAATCACCCTACCGCAAAGCACAAAGCTCTCTTTTTGCAACGCGACGGTTTTCATGCGGCACAAATACATACCCGACAGCACCGCCGTTAAAACCTGTCCGAGTACGGTGGCAACCGCCGCCCCCATCATCCCCCAACGAAACACAAAAATGAAAATCGGGTCTAAAAGGATATTGACCACCGCGCCCGCGAGCGTCGAAATCATCGCAAACCGCGGACTGCCGTCGGAACGGATAATCGGGTTCATCGCCTGCCCGAACATATAAAAAGGAATGCCTAAGGTGATATAAAAGAAATATTCTTTCGACTGCAAAAAGGTTTCCTCATTGACGCGCCCGCCGAATGCGGTCAAAATACCGTTACTGCACAACAAATATACCGCCGTCAGCAAAAGTCCGCAAAACAGGCTGAGCACCACCGCATTACCGACGCTTTTGTGCGCGTCCTCGCGCTTGCCCGCGCCCAGGCAAATGCTGACAAATGCACAGCAACCGTCTCCAATCATCACGGCGATACTCAGCGCGATAACCGTCAGCGGGAACACGACTGTGTTTGCCGCGTTGCCGTAAGAGCCGAGATAATCGGCATTTGCAATAAAGATTTGATCCACAATGTTGTATAAAGCCGCCACCAACAGGGAAATCACGCAAGGCACCGCATATTTGCGCATCAGCGTGCCGAGTTTTTCCGTGCCCAAAAAGGCATTTTCCGTTTTTTCTGCCATAAAAACCTCCGAAATATAAAAATAAAAACATAAAAATACAGCGTGCGCGCAACCGGATTTACGCAGTTACGCTACACGCTGTATGTACAGTATAGCAAATTTTCAGAATTTTGCAAAGGCGGTTTTGCACAAATCGGTTGTGCTTTTACGAAAAAAATCAAGGCATTTTGCGACCAAACGCAAAACGCGCTTATGCCTCGATCATCGCATTGAGCGGGTCGGTAAATTTGGAATTGGACGGCGCCATCATATAATTTAGCAAAAGCACATTCTGTATGCCGTTGTCGCGCAAAAATTGTGGTAAATTCATACCCTGCACGCCCTCCTGCCGCGGGTCGAGCACATAGACCTCGCTGTAATTCTCCAGCAAAAACGGCGCAAAGGCGTTGCCGTAACTTTCTTTGATTAACAGGATTTTCTGCCCATTGCCGACATTGGTTGTCATTTTAATGAGCGCCTTGTCCCCTTGAATAAACGCCATATATTTGCTGGCAGGGTCGGTGATGTTGGTGGAAATAATGCGCAAATTCTTGCCGTCGTCCATCGCGGGTGTAGAAAAGTACTGCCCGCTTGCCTCCACGGTCGGGTAAAAGACCTCGACAAAATCGGGATTGTTTTTGAGCGCCTCGCTTTGGGTATAGCGGTACATACTGCCGACAAAGCCGTCTAAGCGTGCGGTTTCGTGCACATCGAGCGGCTTGCACTCCAAATTCGCCGCTTCGCAAAACGCCGTATACGCAAAATACGCCCCGCGCGCCGTCCAATGGTGGTCGGTGCGGAAATAAATGTATTCGTCGGTATGGCGCGACAGCTTGTCGTATGCGTCTACCTTTACAATGTTGTCGCCCATCGCGCCGTAGGCGATTTCGATGCCGCGCTTTTGGCTGTGGGAGCCCGTGCGGTATTCCTCAGGGCCGTAAAACTCCATACGCGTCGGCGCAAGCAGAGAGTACACCTTGACCTCGGGTACGGCGGCGGCAAGCGCATTCACCGTTGCGCCGTAATCCAGCAGCTTTTGCTTGTTTACGGAATACATTTCCATTGCCGCATCTTTTGTCAAAACAATATAGTTGGGCGATACCGTATACTCCCCGACCTCGGGCGGGGCGGTGGTCGGCTCGGTGGTGGTTTCAGCAGGCTCGGTCTGCGCTTCACTGCCCGTTTCAGACGGCGCTTCGGTCTGCGCCTGTGTTTCGGGCTCGGGTTCTACCGCCGATTTGTAGGCAGGTGCAAACGCCACCGCAATGACTAACACTGCGGCGGCGGCAATCAGTTCTATTGTACCGAGCACTTTTTTGGATTTGGTCATTTCCATAAATTGCTTATACCTTCTCGCCCGTCTCGGCGTTCAAAATATTTTTGAACACCGCAATATGGGTGTTTGAAATATATTTGTCCATATGCATACTGCC